>CAZJLN010000008.1:0-28038 GCA_964546745.1 uncultured Anaerolineaceae bacterium | reverse complement strand
GCGGGAAGATATAAGTACCCCGTGCTACATATTCCTTTAGAATATCATTTTGGATAGTGCCTCGTAGTTGATTAATTGGAACGCCTTGTTTCTTCCCAACTGCAATATACATCGCAAGTAACACAGCGGCTGGAGCATTAATTGTCATGCTTGTTGAAACTTTATCCAAGGGGATTTCATAAAAGAGGGTTTCCATATCTTTCAAAGAGGAGATAGAAACGCCAACCTTGCCGACTTCGCCAGAAGCAATCGGATCATCCGCATCATATCCAATCTGTGTCGGCAGGTCAAAGGCAACAGAAAGTCCTGTCTGTCCTTGAGATAAGAGAAAGCGATACCGTTTGTTGGATTCTTCAGCGCTGGCATACCCTGCATATTGGCGCATAGTCCAAAACCTTCCCCGATACATGGTAGGCTGAACGCCTCTCGTAAATGGATATTCACCAGGAAAACCTAATTCAGAGAGATAGTTTTCATTATCCTCATCAGGAAGCAAGATTGGTGGTAATTCAATGCCAGAGGTTGTCAAAAATTGAGGTTTTCTTTCCGGAAAACGCTTAACAACCGGCTGATAATACTTTTCATGCCATTTTGCATAGGCTTCTTTAATGCTCATGAAGAAGCACCTCCCATCAAGAAGTGTTTTGTTTAAGTATACTCGAATCAAATGAGTCTTATGAAATGTCTCATCGGTTTTTTAGAAAAAAATTAGATCATTGAAGGTGAAAAGTGCTAATCTATAATTTCTCCATACCAGAATGTAGAAAATTAATATAATTCATTGATCTATCTTTCTTACTTTTCATAAAAAACACGAAAGAAGTGATATCCTATATAGAGGAAAAATTGATTTTATGATTCTGCTTAATTCATTAAACTTACTAAAAGTCGCAGCGGTGACACCTGAATTAAATCTTGCAAATATTTCTGTTAACAAATCTACAATCCTGTCAATTATTGATGAACTTAGCAAGAAAAGTTGTCATGTGGTTGTCTTTCCTGAGCTTTGTCTGACAGGGGCGACAAGTGGCGATTTGTTTTTGCAATCCATCATCCAAGAGCAATCCCTTGCAGCGCTTATTGAGATTTCAGATTTTCTCAGAAACCGCTCAATTCTGGTGACTGTTGGTTATCCCATGAAAATTGGTGGTGATATTTTTAATTGCTTAGCGTTGATTAATCAAGATGGAATTCAGGGAATCAGCGTGAAGTCCCGCTTAAGTGAATGCAAAAAGAGAAATGAACAACGCTGGTTCAAACCTGGCCCAGCTTTGACTTCAACATCAGTTGAAATCGAAGGAAAGCGAATTCCTATTGGTAGTAACCTAAAAATCCAACCAAATAACCCTTACATCCAAGCCATCGAATTGGAGATCGGTGAGATATCTTCAGAGTTCAGTCTAAAAAATCCTACACTCTTTCTAAATCCCTGTGCAGATAATGCCACCATTGGTAGTCTTGAAGAAAAACGCTCTAGACTTTTGAAGTTATCTGGCCAGTCCATGTGCATTTATGTCTCTGCGTCCAGCGGTCCTAACGAGAGCAGTACCGATGATGTCTTTAGCGGTCAATCGTTAATTGCAGCCAGTGGGAAGATAGTAGGTGAGACAAAATGCTTTGAATTCTCAACTCAAATTGCCATAGCGAAAATCAACCTCAAGGAATTAATAGGTAATCAGGCTGAACAAAATAATTATCTAAAAAACAAAATATCTTCGAAAACCCATTCATTATGGAATTCTTATTCTTCCACAAAAATGCCATTTGTTCCATCTTCCTTTAAAGAGAAAGACCAAGCTTATCACCAGGCATTCCAAATTCAGGTGACTGGTTTAGCAAGGCGTTTGCGAGCCACCAGATCTCAATCTGTCACTATAGGCATGTCAGGGGGATTGGATTCAAGTTTGGCTTTTCTAGTATGTGTCCATGCATTTCAAAAACTTGGTTTGAGCACAAAGGGTATCAATGCAGTTTTTATGCCTGGTCCAGGTACTACCCAACGTTCTCGTGCCAATTGTCAAAGACTTGTTAATTTTTTTGATGTATCGTTTAAAGAAATTCCCATTTCAGAAGCATTTTATAGCCACCTGAAGGATATTGGCCATCCAGGATTAGAATATGATCTAACCTATGAAAATGCTCAGGCAAGGGAACGCACCCAAATACTTATGGATCTGGCTAGTATAGTCGGTGGATTTGTGGTAGGAACTGGTGATATGTCTGAGTTGGCATTGGGCTGGTGTACATATAATGGAGACCAAATGTCCATGTACAATGTAAATGCAGGCATACCTAAGACATTTTTAAAGGAAGAACTTGAATGGTATGGCAAAGAGTCTCAGAATGCTGAGGTTGCCTGTATATTGAATGAAATTAATAGTGCACCAATCTCTCCCGAGTTGCTCCCTCTCAATGTTGACCAATCTTCGCCCCAAAAAACTGAAGACCAAATCGGTCCTTATATCCTTCACGATTTTTTTCTTTATCACACCCTCAACCAGGGTTTGTCTCCTGACGAGCTTTTTTTATTAAGCGTTCATGTTTTTTCAGATACATTCGATCAGGAAGAAATTATCAAGTGGATGGGTGTGTTCTACAAGCGTTTTATTACACAGCGGTTCAAACATTCTGCCATGCCAGATGGTCCTTCGGTCTTTAGCATAGGTTTATCCCCTCGTGGTTGTTGGGTCATGCCAAGTGATGCGGATCCTCAATTGTGGTTAGAATCTCTTGAAAGAATTAAAACGAACCTGAACGATTCTACTGAAGGTAAAGCCTATGGATAAAAACATCCTTTTATTTGGCACTTCAGCAGATCCAATTCATAATGGTCATGTAGAGATGGTCATTTCTTGTGTCAATGCACTAAAACACAGAAATATCACGATAAACGAAATTATTTTGATGCCGGTTTACCGGAGAAATCCCATCGATGCTACACAAAAAAACTCTTTACCCTCAACTTATGAAATTAGATTTAAACTTTGCCAGATTGCATCAAAGGAAATAAAAGAAAGACTGGATGAGTCCAGCAATTGTGTATTGACAAGTAGGCTGGAAGAACAATTAGGAAGAAATTCAGACCACCCAAGTTATACCTTCGACACTTTGGAAACCCTTCAGACTCAGTACGGATCAGATGCAAGTATTTTCTTACTGCTCGGGTCAGATCCTTTTTCTGGAGAGAAACCAAGCTTTGACAAATGGTTCAAATCCCAAGAAATTATTAATAAAGCTACGATTGTAATTTGCCCAAGGGCTGATTTTCCAGTCAACACTAAATTCATCGAGTTACTAATAAGTTGTGGTGCGAAGGTTGTTTACCTAAAGGATGCTATCATTTCCAAAATTTCATCCAGTGAAATAAAATTACGCTTATGTTCGGGGGAACAAATAAACAAGTTAATTGAAGAAAACATCATTAGTGAAGCGGCTGCGCGTTATTTACAAGATTCTGGTTTGGTTGAATATTGGAAGTCAAACGACCTTGGTGTTATTAAACCTCCAATCGAAGGTAAAGAGAAAATGTATATTCTAGAAAACAAAATCGGGAAATTATTAATTGAAAAAGGATTAACACTTGCTCTGGCAGAGTCATGTACAGGCGGCTTGATCGGTCATCGCATTACAAATGTTGCTGGTTCTTCAGCCTATTTTTTGGGAAGCATTGTAGCCTATGCATATGAAGCAAAAGTCAAGCTATTGGGTGTTAATTGGGATACCTTGAAGAACTATGGTGCAGTCAGCTGCGAAACGGTGATTGAAATGGCAATAGGTGCCAGGCAAGCATTAGATGCTGATATTGGCCTTTCAGTGTGTTGTATAGCCGGACCTGGTGGTGCAACACCCACCAAGCCAGTTGGAACAGGTCGAATCGGATTGTCGAGTTCGAATAGAATTATTGCTTTAGATTTCTTTTTGGAATCGGATCGCATCCACATCAAAGAAGCTATTGCAGAAGCTGCGCTGCAGTTTTTATTGGACTTCTTGAGTGGAAAAAGCCTCTGAAGAATTCGAGATAAAGCACACCAATAACAAATAATCCGGAAATCACTATTGCCTTTTTCAAGCATTCTGGTAAAATTCATCGGCTAAAAACGTTGTACCCTTCGTTTTTAAGTAAAAAATACATATGAAAGGCAAGGGCTTGTCATGAAAGTATTATTAATCAAGGATGTTTATAAGTTAGGTCGTGCAGGAGAAATTAAGAAGGTTGCGGATGGTTATGGGCGCAACTACTTAATTCCACAAAAACTGGCAGTGCCAGCAACAGCAGGTTCTCTAAAACTTGCAGAATCTATTTCCAAGAAAGCTACAGAACGCAGAGCAGTACTAAACAAAGAACTAAGCAGTATTGCAGAAGTGATTGGTAATATTGTTCTCGAGTTTTCAGTAAAAGCAGGAGAAACTGGGAAGCTATATGGATCTGTCAATAACCAAATGGTTGCAGATGAGATTAAGGCGAAACACAATCTTGAATTGGAACGTCACCAAATCGTCATGGAACCCATCCGCAATGTTGGCGAATACCGAGTCCCAGTTCAATTGACAATTGATTTGATACCTGAGGTCAGCATTTTAGTCAAACGTGAAGGTGAAGCTGCCAAACGATCATCCTTCCAACCAGCTGTAGAGTCAAAACCAGAACAATCTGTCAAAGTTGATTCTTTAGAAGCACAAGTTGAGGGAGAAGCAGTTTCAGAGGTTGATGAAGATCAGTTACCTAATCAAGCTGTCGAAGAATTATAATTTAAAATTAGTAAGAAAAAGTCGACCTGTGGGGTGCACCATTGTCTCACAGGTCGGTTTTTGTTAAAATGAACATCATGTCAATTTCTATTGGTCAGAAAATAAAACAGCTTCGGGAACAAAAAGCCGTATCTCTTGAAGAGATCGCTAAACACACCCGAATTCGATTGTCAACATTGCGTGCCCTTGAAGAAGATGACTATTCAGAAATTGCCAGCCAGATTCAAGCGCGGGGATTTCTGAAATTAATCGCCAGTTACTTGGGAACAGACATCCAATTTCTTACCTCCGATTCAAATGAAAGAATTGAGGAAATATCCACTTTCAAAACTGAGTCAGAGGAGGAACTTCAAAAATTTTCTCAAGAAGAGATGGATTCAAAGTCGATCGGAAAAAAAATCGAACCCCCAATCACCGAAGTTCAGGTCACAGAATACTTATTCGATCCTCAGGACGATCATTTACCAAAATCTAAACAGATTTTCTTCGAAATTGGTAAGATATTGAAGATCCGAAGAATGCTTATTAATCTTAGTTTAGAGGAGGTCGAAAATCAGATTCATATTCGTAAAGAATATCTACTTAACCTTGAAACTGGTCAAATAGATAATTTTCCTTCTCCTATTCACGCCAAAGGTCACCTTCAAAATTACATAAAGTTCTTGGGTCTTAACATGGAAGAACTAATGTTAAAATATGCAGAAGGCTTGCAACAGAGACACTCAGAAAGTCAATCATTAGATAAAAAACCAAAAGTAGCTACCAAATTTTCCTCTCCTATAACGAAAGCCATCACAAAGTACCTTACATTTGACCTTTTGTTTGGAACAATTGTTATCCTAGGAATGTTTGGGTTTCTGATCTGGGGAACATCAGTTTTAATCCATGAAAATCGTGAACCAGAGAGTATCAGCGAACTACCTGAGATAGCTGAGGTTTTAATTACCGCCCCTGCAATTTCATTTAATAATGAAACACTTGAATTACAGCAAGAAACGCGTTATATAGAAACTGAATCGGTCCAAGAACCATCTCCAATTTTTACACCTTTAGCACAAACATCACCTATTCAAATAGTTATCATTGCAAATGCAGATGCATGGGTTAAAATTTCTCGCGATGGAAAGCCTGCTTTTGAGGGAAGATTTGTTCCAGGAAATGCCTATTCATACAGTGCCAATTCCCAAATCGAAATCCTAACTGGCAATGCAGGAGCACTCCAAGTGTTTTTTAATCAGGAAGATTTGGGTATTCTTGGATTAAAGAATCAAGTCCTACAAATAACTTTTAATGAAGGTGGATTAGTGAAACCGAGAATTGAACCAAGTAAGACTCCCACTCCCCAACCAACAACAACCAGCCAAACACCATAGCAAAAAACGATAACATCATGCCGATAATTAACAACTCCTATCACCTTATATCCTTAGGATGTGCCAAAAACCTAGTTGATTCAAATACAATGGCACAATTATTGGATCGTAAAGGGTTGACTCAAACAGATCTAGCTAGAAAAGCGCAATATCTCATTGTTAACACATGTGGTTTTATTGAATCCTCTCGCCAAGAAGCATTGGCAGTACTTTCCGATTTATCCAAACAAAAAAAGCCCGGACAAAAATTAATTGCAGCCGGTTGTATGTCACAAAGATATCAATTAGATATGTTTAAATTAATACCTGGTATAGATGGGCTTCTAGGTACAAGGCGTTGGATGGACATTTTAGAGGTTATTTCCCAAATTGCCACTTCTAATCAAAACAAGGCAATCAGTCATTTTCCAGCGATTGACACTATGGGTAAAGACGAGAATGATACCTATGTTGTGGCAATTCAAGGGAAAAGTAGTTACCTAAAAATTGCAGATGGATGTCGCCGTAATTGTGCATTCTGTGCCATTCCATTAATTAAGGGCAGTTTAGTGAGCCGACCTATTAAGAGTATATTAAGGGACGCCCAATTCCTGGAGCAGCAAGGAATCCATGAAATTAATCTTATTGCCCAGGATGTAACTGATTATGGCCGTGATTTTGGATTGAAAGATGGAATTTACGACCTCATTCGAAATATTTTGAAAGAGACCCAAAATGTTCCTTGGATTCGTCTTTTATATACTTTTCCAGGCTTTGATTCATCAAAATTAATTGACTTAATGGCAGAGAATCCCCGTGTTTTGCCCTATCTTGATATACCTTTGCAGCATGCTGACCCACAAGTTCTAAAATTAATGCATCGGCCTTCTGATATCAATTGGGTGAAGAATACTATTCATGAATTTCGTAATAGGTTACCTGGCGTAGCCATACGCACCACTTTTATCGTGGGTTATCCAAGTGAAACTGAAAAAGCTTTTCAAAATTTACTTGATTTCGTCAAAGAAACTAAATTTGATCATTTAGGCGCTTTTACTTATTCCCATGAATTTGGAACGCCGGCTGATCCTCTTGGTAATCCGATATCTGAAAAAGAAAAAACACTTCGCCTAGAAACCTTGATGGAAGAACAAGCAGAAATTTCACTCAGAAAAAATCAGAGCTTAATTGGCAAAACTTACGAAGTCTTAGTAGAGGGGGTGGATGTAAACAAGCAAATTCTTGTCGGAAGAACCTACAGGGATGCACCTGAGGTAGATGGTCTTGTTATTATTGAAGGTAACTCACAAGTAGGAGAGATGATTCAAGCCAAAGTAACCGGTGCGCTCGAGCATGATTTAATTGCACAGAAAGTATAAAACAAACTTATACATTCATGGTTGTTTTTAACTACACAAACACTTACTGCGTCGGCTCTTCAGTGGGTAATTCTGTTGGAGGTACAGGTGTTTCTTCTGTCGGGGTTGGTGTAGGAGTCTCCGTCTCGATCGGTCCTGCACCTGCTTCGCATTGCTCATAAATATAGGTTGCAGTTGGTTGGGCCAGTGCATCTGTTCCCAAACTAAAAGCGAGATCGTAGTAATCTTTTGCTGTGCACCATTCCCCGATTATTGCTAGTTGATCAGCATAGCGCATTAACCCGATCCGATATCGGTCGGTAGAGGTCATCCCAGATCCATCCCGTAAGTATGGGAAGGCAGGTTGAACTTGGCTAAAAAAATAAACGACCTGCCCCCAATCGATATCCCAGTAACTTGCGCCTGTGATATACAGCCTTGCCCAGGTCCGATAGCCATCAGCTTCGCTGTCTAATGGAGCGAATTTTTCCGCAAGTGACAAATCATAAATGCCTGGCTCAAGATTACCTTGAGAAAGGATTTTATCAATACCGCGGTTCCTAAGAGCAATATAGTAAAGTCCATCGACATCCACTGCCTTGTATTCAATATAGTTTTGCCTGAGAGAATCCATTGCAGCAATAGCATCATCCCATTTCTTTTCGATTATGAGATTAATAGCAGTGTCAAACAATTCCGCTGCACCTCGATAATCTCTCGTTGGAATTAGGGTCGGTGTGGCTGTAGGAATAATCGGAGTAGGAGTTGCCACGGTATAAATTTCAAGAAGAGCTTCTCTTAGTTTTTCAGCCACTTCAGGATAATTTGGTTCGAGGTTTATGACATATTCAAATCTTTCTTTGGCTAATTCATAGCGACCTTGTTCTAGATCACTAACTCCTAACTCAAATTGCTCAGCCGCTCTTGATAATCTAATGGATTCTTCTTGTTTTAAACGTTTACTAATACCATTCTTGTAGCCCCAGGCAGCTCCGATAAATATAATTAACAAAAAAACAAGAATTCCCGCAGCAACCCACCAAGTTCGGTTTTTCTTGATGTTCTCTGGGACTTCTGCTCCCATATTTACTTCCCTATCAGAAATTGTGTCAGAGCAGTTTTCCAAACCATCTCTTTCGGAAATAAATTCATTTCCGCTATGTTCATCATTTTCAGGATTCATCATGGGCAAAATTATACCGTATTCTTTACAGCTGCTTTTCTGTTTTGAACTGCTTGAATAGAATCAAATATGCAATAATCAGGCTTATAGCCATTGTCATTGGAACCAGGATGATATTGGGGATGTTTATCTTAACTTGGTTTTGTAAAAACCAAACTAAAAAGCCACCAAGAATAGAGGACAAGAAGCTTTTCCCTAACACGATCCATATTTTCTTCTTTTCAGCCAAATATGCTTTTTGAACAAACAAGAGAAAAACAGCTTGGGCAATATATGCAATGCTGTTAGCTAAAGCAATGCCTGCTGCTCCCCAAAATTTTAAAAAAATCAGTGCAACTGGAATAAAAAGAAAAAGTGAAAAAAAGCTTCCAATAGCCGGTATTTTCGCATTTTGCCTGGCATAAGAAGACCTTGTACCTAATTCGACCAGCGAATGCCCGGTTAACCCGATCAGGAAAGCCTGAGATGTTAAAAAGACGGCTAAGGATTCGTCAAAGGTAAAACTCGAGAAAACCATTCTGATCATTGGGAATAAACCTAAGCCAAGGACAGCGGCGATTGGCAAAGTTAGCATGATCAAGATTCTGATTGCAGATGAAATTTTTTGTTTATAAGCCTCGATTTTCTCTTTTGCAATTAACTCAGATAGAGTTGGTAAGAGTGCAGTTGCGATTGCTGTGCCAATCAAGGTCTCTGGTACTTGCATGATCAACCACCCATAAGTAAGGGCAGAAATCGATCCTACTTGTAAACGTGATGCCAGGTTGTCTTGTACCAAAAAAATCAAATTAAATGCAATCACACTCAAGATTCTGGGTCCCATCAATGAGATCACTTTCCGTACACTAGGATCCTTTAGCTTGATTATTGGATGCCATTTAAAATGGAACTTTATCAGCCCAGGCACTTGAATCATCAAGTGCAAAATTGCACCGAGAATAACACCATACACAAGTCCTTTAACGCCTAATCCATATGCAGGCAACCTAATTGGACCAATCGTAAAACCCTCATTTGGTGCTAAAATAATTACTCCAAAAATTTGGCCAAGATCGTAGAAAATTGGAGCTAACGCTGGAAATAAGAAATGTTGATTTGCTTGCAAACCAGCCATTACCAAGCCACTAATTGAAAAAATTAAAGTGGCGATCAAATTTAATCGCATCAGACTAGTGGTTAAGGCTTGTTGACTTTCTGAAAATCCAGGAGCAATACCAATTTGGCTACTTACAATGGGTTTAGTAAAAATGAACAAGACAATTGCGATTATTCCAGTGAGAAGGAATGCTAAGTTCAAAATATTCGAAAAAAGCTTCCAGGACGCATTCTGTCCTTCCTTGGATAAAACCTCTGATAAGACCGGGATAAAAGCAATTGCCAGTGCTCCACCAGATATCAGTGCAAAGAGAAAATCCGGCATATTATTAGCTGCATTAAATACATCCAATTCCTGAGATAATCCAAATTCTCGCCCAATAAATAAGTAACGAAGAATTCCTAGTCCTTTATCCAATCCAAAGAATACTGCAAGTAATAACGTAATTCTTGTAATCTTACTTATTCTTTTCATCATTGTTCTCAAAATTATTATCCAAGATCGAATTCAATGTCAAATCACAGGTCTGATTTATAATAATACAATATTGCGTAAAAAAGGCTAGAAAACGAATATATATGACCTCAAAAGATAAACAAGGCAAGCTATACATAGTTGCCACAAGCATTGGCCATAAGGATGACATCACTTTACGAGCTATAAACACTCTCAAAGAAGTCGATGTTGTTATTTGTGAGGAACATCGCATTGGTCAAAGGCTTCTCAAGAGTTACTCAATTGACAAACCTTTAATGATTATAAATGAGCACAATGAAAGAGAAGAAGCAGAGAAAATACTTGTAGAAGCGATGACAGGCAAGGATTTCGCACTAATATCTGACTGCGGAACTCCCATTTTTTCCGATCCTGGTCGACACTTGATCAGTGTTTTCACAGAAATGGGGATTAAAGTTATCCCTATACCAGGAGTATCCTCTTTAATAACTGCAATTTCTGTCTGTAAATTTGATTTGCGTCATTTTCTTTTTATTGGTTTTCTATCCCCTAAATCTGAATTAAGAACCACCACTCTAGAAAATTATAAGAAAATGAATCATCCGTTGATCTTGATGGATACTCCCTATCGATTGACCAAGACTTTAGAAGATGTCTTGGCAGTTTTTGGTAAAAATCAAGCCATTTGTCTTGCCTGTGACTTGACATTGCCTAGTGAAATGATCCTTCACAGTACGATCGAAGATACCTTAAAACGATTTAATGGTCTAAAGAAAGAGTTTATCTTAATCATTGACAAGCCTTTGAAAAGGAATTTTGCATAATATGTCTTCAAAAATGTCAGTGAGAGGGTACGAGCTTAAATTGCCGATATTTCTTCCAGACGCGACATTTGGTGTAGTAAGGAGTGTCGATAGTACGGATCTTTGCCAGGTAAGAATTGACGCGCTGGTCATGAATACCTTCCACTTGATGCAAAAGCCTGGCTCTAGCACCATTCAAGCTCTTGGCGGACTTCACACCATGTCAAATTGGCGCAAAACCATTGTGACTGATTCTGGTGGTTTTCAGGCATATTCGCTGATACGCCAAAATCCAAAGTTCGGCAGTCTGACCGAAAAAGGCATCCTTTTTAAACCAGAAAGCTCTGAAAGGCGCTTGATTCTGACACCAGAAAAAAGCATTCAACTTCAATTCTCCTTTGGAGCAGATATCCTTATTTGCTTGGATGATTGCACCCATGTTGATGCTTCTTATGACGAACAGTCACTCTCGGTTGAACGTACGATCAAATGGGCAAAACGTTGTAAACAAGAGTACCTCCAACAATTAAATTTAAGAACTATTCAGGACCCTAACAAACCTCTGATCTTCGCTGTTGTTCAAGGAGGAGGTTATCCACAATTACGAAAAATGTGTGCAGATGCCTTGCTGGAGATTGGCTTTGATGGTTTCGGATTCGGTGGTTGGCCTCTGGATGCACATTCCAACCTACTCACTGAAATCCTTGCTTGTACGCGTGAGGTAATCCCAAATAGCTTCGTTATGCACGCCTTGGGAATTGGTCATCCTAAGAACTTGGTGACCTGCCACGAATTAGGATATCAAATTTTTGATTGTGCCATGCCAACCAGGGATGCTCGCCATGGAAGGCTGTATGCACTCAGCAATCCTCAGGGAGTTTCTCCACGCAACGATAGTTGGTTTGAATACCTATATATCAATGACGAGAAAACGATTAAGTCCAACAGACCTATATCAGAATTTTGTGATTGTCCTTGCTGTAAAAACTACAGCCAGGGGTATCTACATCATCTGTTCAAAATGAACGATACCCTATATTACCGCTTAGCAACTTTACATAACTTACGGTTTATGACACAATTGACCGAGATTCTGCAACATGCTTGAAAAAATTTTTGAAAGTATTCAAACTCGTCCGAAATATCGAGTTATCCTTCCAGGGTTAATCCGAACCATCACTGAACAGGAAATACAAAAAAGATCCTCCGAAAAAGAAATCAGTAAAGCTGTCCGCTCGCGTTTACATCAAATAGGAGGAGCTTATTTTAGTCAAAAAACTAATTATGCAGAATGGCTAAGTTATTTGTCTAATGCAAAAACAGAAGGGGATCAGAGCTTTTTACAGGCATGCATGCAAGTTATGCGATTACATGCATCCACTTCAGAAAGAATTCAAATATTGCCAGATTTTTTCACCACCTGTCTACAGTCCATTACGCCAGTTCATTCCATTCTTGACTTGGCTTGTGGTTTAAATCCACTAGCTCAAACCTGGATGCCACTCGCTAAAGATCACACTTATTATGCCTGTGATATATTTACCGACATGCTTGACTTTTTACAAAGCTTTTTCTCAATTGCTGGGGTTAACGGTAAAAGCTTCGGTTGTGATTTGTTATCATCTATCCCAAACCATACAATTCAACTCGCATTCTTATTGAAAATCATCCCCCTTTTGGACCAATTTGACAAATCAATTGCCAAAAAACTCTTTCAGGAGTTAAAAGCAGAACACATTCTCGTTTCTTTTCCAACCAGGAGTCTTGGTGGAAAAGAAAAGGGAATGAAGAAAACGTATTCGCAAAGGTTCAATCAAATCATCGAGGACCTGAATTATTCAATCCAGTCATTCCAATTCCCAAATGAAATTGCCTTCTTAATTTCAAAGTAATCCAATATGTCCCAAGAATATGATCAGTTGATATCAAGCATTCAAAATTCCAAAAAATATCGAATGCTCCAAATACCGAAAGAGACTATTTTGGACATTTTAAAACTTGAGGAAAAAAAATATCCTAATAAAACCTCTCTTGAAGCTTCTGTCCGGCGCAAGTTACATAATATTGTCGCCCCTTATCTCGACAGAGTAGACTATGCGCATGAATTAAATGCAATGGAATTGTTATGGGGTAGTGACAATGAATATGAGATAAAAAATTACTGCAAAAAAATTCTTTCTGGACATGCCTCAACTCGGGAAAGGCTTTCACGCCTAGAGGAGTTTTATCAATTTATTTTTGACAATACAGGTGTACCATCAGCAATATTAGATCTAGCGTGTGGTCTGAATCCATTTGCTATCCCATTTATGCATCTGCCCAAATCTACGATGTATTATGCTTATGATATTCACAAGCCCCGCATTGACCTGATTAACAAATTTTTCATGTTGTATGGAATGCAGCCGCTCGCCTTGCAACAGGATATCTTAGTAAATCCCCCTTCTCAACAAGCAGAGATTACCTTTTTTTTCAAAGAAGCGCACCGATTGGAGAAACGCCAATCAGGTGCTAATAGAACCCTCTGGCAGACTATTAATACCAGATACTTAGTTATCACACTTCCGGCCGTGGACTTAAAACATCATCATGATTTAACAGTCAAACATCGGGAAATCCTTTTGGATGCGACACAGGGTCTTCCCTGGCGTTGGATTGAAAAAACCATTCAGGATGAGATTGTGTTTATCATTGAAAAAGTATGAAAAAAACAATTGAATCAAACCATCAATCTACCGAATCCTTGGTCAAATCAATCCTTTCGCGTTACCAACCCTATCTGACAGAAAATGAATTTTCTCTACTTCAATCTGAGTTAACATCTCCCCCAGTACCAGCTCTTCGGGTTAATTGTCTGAAGGTTGACCCGGTAAAAGGTATCGATGAATGGAAAGAGCGTTATCACTGGACTCTTAAATCGATACCCTACTATCCTTTTGGTTGGCAAATTGTTAATACAGATCGTTCAATAAGCCAAACGGTTGAGCACCGAATGGGATACTATTACCTGCAGGATGCAGCTTCAATGCTGCCTGTATCCATGTTTGATGTTGAAAAAAAATCAGGCATGATGATATTGGATATGGCTGCATCGCCAGGTGGTAAAACCACACAGATTTTTGATCGCATCGGGGATAAATCCCTTGTTATCGCTAATGATTCTAGTACGTCTCGTCTTCAAGCACTAAGGGTGGTGCTTCAAAATTGGGGCGCTATAAACTTTTTTTCAACAAATTTTCCAGGTGAGAAATTTGGGGAATGGTTTCCTGAAGTTTTTGATCTGATCTTGCTAGACGCTCCATGCAGCATGGAGAATCTGAGACCAACATCAACCCACCCCTTTAGATCTACTACACCTAATGAACGTTTTCGTTTAGCAGAACGCCAGGTTAACTTATTGATCAGTGCTTTCAAAGCTCTCAAACCTGGTGGGCAACTAGTCTATTCGACCTGTACCTTAGCGCCTGAAGAAGATGAAGCCGTGGTTGATAAGTTGATCAAGTTATTTCCTCATAGTACTGAAATTCTTGAAAACGAAAAATTTGAATTTAAAGCTCCAGGACTAGTCGAATTCATGGGAGCAAATTTTGATCCTGCGGTAAAACATTCAATAAGACTTTGGCCTCACATCTTAGGCACCTCAGGTTTTTTTGCTGTCAGAATCAAGAAGATTTCATCGCTTCGATTAAAATCCACACAATATCCCACCAGGGACTTTCAGTTGACAGGTTTGGTCCAATTAAAACCATCTGAAAGGCAGCAGCTCAGTGATTTGATAATGGATTCTTATGGTTTTGACCTTTCAAAAGTCACTCAGCAATATTCTTTAGAATTAATGCACAGACGGGACAACCTGTTTCTAGTTCCCCAAAAATACTTATCTTATTTCTCGCAAATACCTTTCCATACCTTGGGTATGTCATTAGGCAAGATGACAGCGGGAAATATCCTGCTCACTCACGAATTTGTTAGCCGCTTTGGACCTCAATTTGCACAGGGGATCATCATACTCGACGATCAATACATTGATCAATGGCTTGCAGGCAGGGACATCCGCGGACCATATTTATCACCCAATCAAATTGGATCCATTGTCTTGGTAAAGGATTTATACGGTCGGATTCTTGGCAGCGGGAAAGTACTTCCTGAACGTATTCGCAATCTTTTGCCCCAACGTTTGGTGTGAAACCATTGCAGGGACATTGAAATCTAAGTAATCAGTCGTTGCCTTATCAAAATCTGAGTAATAGCCACGATATTCCTCTGGCATGAGTTTAGCCAACTGATACATAATTTCATCAGCTATCTTTTGCCTCTCTTCTTTAGAAGGATAACTATTACTGGTTTTTATCAAAAATGGTTGTCCCACCTTAATTGAAATGTGAGTTCTTTTCAACCGTTTAAAATTTGGATGAAATTTTTCCGCACCAACCTGAGCGATGGGTAAAATGGGTGATTTACTCTTAATAGCAATAATTACAATTCCAGTATGCGCCTGTATCAATTTACCATCATTTGTTCTTGTGCCTTCTGGGGCGATGACAAGTAGTTTTTCTTGTTTCAAGGAATCAATACATTTTCCAAGTGCTTCAAAGTCCGCTGTTCCTCGGTTAACTGGTATAGATCCCCATGTATTAAACAAAAATCGGAATAACGGGCTTTCAAATGTTTCGGTTTTCACAAGGGAAATAAGAGGACGAGGATAAAGATATGTAAACCCGATAGGCGCATCCAGAAAATTCACATGGTTACTTACCAAAATCATAGGACCTTTGCTTGGGACCGATCGTAAAGATTGCCAATCGATTTTGCTTATAAAAAATAAGAGAAATCGAATAATCCAATGAACAAAAAAGGAAACAATCATCTATTTATCCTTCAATAATCAAGTCAATTTGTCTAGGAAAGATGACCACACGAAGAGAATCACCTTTTTCGCAAATCGTCTCTCCATCGGCATGTACAGGTAAACTTCCTTTGATAGCTTTAATTTCAAGACTGCTGGTTTTAGGCATCTTTACTGCAGGATGCCCCTCTTGGGTTCCAGACATAATCTTACTCATTAATTTTATAACTTCAAGTCGTGTTGTCTGATTTACAATCATTAAGCTGAACAAGCCATCATCAGACTCTGAATTTGGAGTCATTTTGAAAGAGGTTCCCATGCGTTTCCCATTCATGACTGAGACAATCAGGCAAGGTTGTTCAAGGGTCTCATTATCAAGTTTTACCTGCAGAATTGGCGCTTTGAAATAAAGGAATATTGTTTTGATGGCAGCAATCAAATACCCTGGCATACCCGATAAAAATGGTGGCAGCTTTGCTGCTTCAAACCCAACGATTGTATCAAAGCCAATACCTATGCCGTTGCCGAAGTATTTCCCTTCAGGATAATTGCCACCAAAGACTTGACCAATGTCAATCCGTTTTGTCTGACCCGCTACAATAGCATCAACAGCCTTTTCAACTGTATTTGGCACACCCATACTTGCTGCAAAATCATTGCCTCTTCCAGCCGGAATCACTCCTAGGGTTGGAATCTGCATTCCTTCTGCTTTTGCTTGCATAAGACCATTGATCACTTCATTTGCTGTGCCATCACCACCTGCGGCAACCACAACATCATAACCTTTGTCATAAGCATATTTAGCTAGAGTGATTGGATCCCCTGGATTTTCTGAGACTATCAAGTCGTAATCTAGATTTTGGCTGATTAAACATTGTTCAATTAATGTCTTTTTGGATAAGGCTGATCCTTTTGCCGCACTGGGATTTAATATAACTAAATATTTCGCCATGGGGATGATTTCTCTCACTAATAAAAGATATATTTCCTATCAAAAGCAGGATTTACCAATCTTATCATAATAAACATGGTTGAAAGGTATCAATTATTGTAAAGTAATAAACTACAACTAACAATCGCAGCTGTCTCCATACGTAAGATTCGTTTGCCTAAAGAGATAGTTTCCATACCTTTGTCTCTTGCCATTTCTGCTTCCTCCAAAGAGAAACCACCTTCGGGACCGATGAAAAGGGCAATAGATTGGATCAAAGGACTTTTCGAGGTTTGGATGAGGGAATTACTTTCCTCCCAGGCAAAAAGGCTGCGGTCAATTGTGAATTGACTTTCTGTGATTAATTTTTCGAGTGGCTCGGTAGGCATTATTTCGGGAATAATACCCCTATGAGACTGTTCAGAAGCTTCTTTGAGGATTTTCTTCCATCTAGCAAGTTTATTGGATTCTGTTGAAATCGACCTAACAAGACTCCTTGAAGAAGTAAATGGGTGGAATACTGCCACTCCGATTTCAGTGCATTTTTGCAGGATCATCTCAAACTTTTCTCTTTGTGTCAGACTGAAAAATAAGTGGAGCTTGATAAGAGGTTCTGTGTCAACCAAAGATGATGAAATGACCTCAGCTCGAATAATTTTACCTTCGCCAAAAATGATTTTAGCTTCGAATTGCATTCCTGAATTATCAAGAATAATTATTGAGTCCCCATCTTTTAGGTGCAAAACATGTCTGATCTGGTGACTTACGTCATCAGGCAAGAAAATTAGATGACCTTGAAATCGTTCTTTTTCAATAAAGAATCTATGCATAATCCTACTTGTGTGTATACTTTAGTTTAGGAAAAGTAATATGTCATTATCAAAACCTCAAACCACTCATAGCCAAGAATATGGCTTCAAGTACATTGATATTGTAACAGTCATATTTGTGCTTGTGCTGGTGATCAGCAACATCGCATCGTCAGCCAAGATTGTAGATTGGGGTATCAGTTTGTTACATCTACCACTGGCATTTGATGCGGGAACCATTCTTTTCCCCATTAGCTACATATTTGGCGATATATTAACGGAAGTTTATGGATTCAAAAAAGCCCGCCGCATTATCTGGATTGGTTTTTGCTGTTTAGTATTCAGTGCACTAATATTTTTAATTATTAAAGTAATGCCTGGAGAAGCTGGATGGCAGGAGACAGTTGGACAAAAAGCATTTGACAACATTTTTGGAGGATTGTACACAGGCGGAATTGTTCTAGCTAGTATTTTTGGATACTTAGCGGGAAGCTTTTCAAATGCGATAATTCTCTCCGCGATGAAAATTATTTCCAAAGGCAAGTGGCTTTGGACCCGAACCATAGGTAGCACAATTGTTGGCGAATTTGTAGATACTGCCATTTTCATTCTGGTAGCATCAATAATGCACGTCTTCCCTTGGAAAATCTTCTGGACATTAATAGTAACAAACTATATTTTTAAGGTTGGGATAGAAGTAGTTATGACACCGATTACTTACCTGATTGTTAATAGCCTTAAGAAAGCTGAAAAAATTGATGTCTTTGACAACCAAAAGGATCTCAACCCTTTCAAATTTTCTAACTAATCTTCGCGTTTTCCTTCAATAACAACTGTATACTCGCCTCTTGGCTCTTCAATTGCAAATCTTTGGCTCAATTCAGAGAGCGATCCACGGATAATGGTTTCGAATTTCTTTGTTAGGTCGTTGGCAACAACCGCCCTTCTATCGCCAAACACCTCCAATGCGCTTAGCAAAAAAGCATGCAGACGATATGGGCTTTCATAAAATACTAAGGTGTGAGGAGAATCCTGATCAATTCTCAAGAATTTCTTTCGAGGTCCTTCCTTGTGTGGTGGAAATCCCCTAAATGTGAAACTATGTATGGGTAAGTCAGACATAATTACTGCCATGATTGCTGCATTAGAACCAGGAATAGCACTAACTCGGATATTTGATTCAATTGCAGCATGCACTAAAAGATATCCTGGATCAGAAATTCCAGGGGTACCTGCATTTGTCACTAAAGCAACATCATCGCCATTAGTAAGACGCTCCATCAACCGTGGTAAGACCTTTTTTTCATTGAAGTTGTTATAAGCAATTTGAGGTTTGCTGATATTGTACCGATGTAACAAAATACTCGTCTTCCTTGAATCTTCGCTAGCAATGAGATCGACAGAGTTGAGTACTTCTACTGCTCGAATAGTCATGTCTCCAAGGTTACCGATAGGTGTCGCCACAAGATAAAGCATAAATTTATTCTCCGTCCCCTAACACATATTTCAATTCAGCCATAATTTGGTTAATATTTAGATACTGGATAGCATGCATACCTAAGGCTAATGCCGTCTCTACATTCGCTTTTTGATCATCAACAAAGAGACATTTCTCCATGGCAGTTCCTAATTTCTCAACAGCTATTTGGTAAAGCTCAGGATCAGGTTTAGCAATTCTTTCCTCAGCAGAAATGATAATCTCGTCAACCAACTTGTCAAAGCCAAAGTGGTTGGTCATTATGTTTCTGGTTTCATCCCCTGCATTACTTAAGATGGCAGTTTTATATTGCCCTTTATGGTCTACTAAAAATTTAATCATCTCTTGATTCAAGTTCTTAGGTGAAAAAATTCGTTTTTGAAAAATTCTAATTAAAAAGGATGGAATATGCCATCTCTCCTGCAAAATCTTCCAATACTCACATTCTTGGACTGTTCCACGCATAATCTCATTAAGGATCAAAGAGTTTTCAGGATTCAAAACCATTTGAATAATTTCTTGATCTTTATCCAGTCGTAATATCTTAAGCCATCGACTTAGACTATGAATTTCTGGTTGAAAAAAAGCACTCCACCAAAATCTAAGATAATTGTATCTATCATAATGCTTAAAAATTTTCATTCCGTTTATGGAAATTATAAGCCATACTCAAAGAATTCTTTTTTCCAATCTATAGGTCAGAACAAAACCCCATTCAGGCAAACAAAATCAGTATGAACCATCTGCTTAGTTGTATTTCAATCGAGTATAATTTTTACAATGACTGAATTATTACGACTAAATGATCGTTATGAATTGCTCCACCCCATTGGGACTGGTGGCATGGCAGTGGTCCACAAAGCAATTGATACAATGCTCGAGCGTACTGTTGCCATTAAATTACTCCGGGATGACTTTTCGAACGACACGGATTTTCGTGATCGATTCCGACAAGAGGCACGTTCTGCCGCGAACCTCTCCCATCCTAACATCATTACGGTCTATGATTTTGGTTTAGATCAACAGTATTTATTCATTGTTATGGAATTCATTTCAGGTACTGATTTGAAATCCATAATTCGACAAAAAGGCAGGTTTACAGTCCGTGAAACTTTAAACTTGATGGTCCAAGCCTGTGCAGGTGTGGGCTATGCCCATCGTGCAGGACTGGTCCACTGCGACATTAAACCCCATAATATGCTTGTATCCAATGATCAACGTCTTAAGGTTACTGATTTTGGCATAGCAAGGGCATTAGCTACTATTACCCCTGAAGAACAAAGTGATGTGGTTTGGGGCTCTCCTCATTATTTCTCACCAGAACAAGCATCTGGTTCCGCACCTTCACCCGCTTCGGATGTTTATTCACTAGGCATTATTTTATACGAAATGCTGACTGGCCACTTGCCCTTTATCTCCAACGACGCTACTGAATTAGCACGAATGCATCGAGAGGATCAACCGACACCTCCCCGTTTGTTAAATAAGGAAATTCCAACTCAACTTGAGGAAATTATCCTAAAGGTTCTCTCTAAAGAGCCATCCTCGCGCTATCGCACGGCAGATCAATTGGGCAGGATATTATCCGGTTTGCTGCAATCCCAAGAAAATATTATTGCAGAAGTTCCGCCGCAGCTTACTTACGCAAACCATCATCCTGCTCCTGTAAACGATGTAACAAAATTTTCTGAAGAAAATATTCAACAGGAATTCATGACAAACGTCCCAGATGGGAAAAATTCATTCTTTCAACAATCCCCTAAGAGCGAAACGGATAAAATTCCCGTATCCCAGAAAAAATTTGACTGGATCACTTGGGGTTTAGGTTTAGCCGCTTTTACGATGCTATTAGGGCTAATCCCATTTTGGCTTTATATCTATCTTAGCCTGAAACCATAATTGAGGTAATTATGTCTGCATTCATCTCCCCTTCCATGCTTTCCGCTGATTTTACCCACCTTGCTGCTGATTTGGAGGCATGCGAGAAAGGCGGAGCAGATTATATTCATGTGGATGTAATGGATGGGCGGTTTGTGCCCAACATTACCTTTGGCCCAGACATCGTGGCTGCCTGTAAGCGATCCACTCACTTGCCTCTTTGCGTCCATTTAATGATCGTCGAACCAGAAAAGCATATCCATGCTTTTGCCAGAGCAGGTGCCAATCGTATCTCAGTTCATTATGAAACCTGTCCTCATCTTCATCGTACTCTGCAATCTATTAGAGAATTGGCCGTAATCCCCGCGGTTACTATAAACCCATCCACACCCGTTGAGGTACTTAAAGATGTGATTGGGGTTTTTGACATGGTACTCATTATGAGTGTCAATCCAGGATTTGGTGGACAGCAATTTATATCCAATTCATATAATAAGATTCGCAGGATGAGGGATTTACTCGATGAACAAAATTCAGATGCCATAATTCAAGTAGATGGTGGAGTAAATTCTGATAATGTAGCTAGCCTTTATGCAGCTGGTGCCAGGGATTTTGTTGCTGGTACATCTATCTTTAAACATCCTAAAGGCATTTCAGCAGGAATTGCTACAATAAGATCTGCAATTCCTGTTTAAAAACAAAAATCACGGAAAACCGTGACTAATGTTTGAACATGGTGTTGTTACTTGTATGATTTTGTCATGGTCTTTATACAACGTGCACAAACAACTTTGCGTACTTTTTGACCATTTTCGACTACTGTTACACGCTGGAGATTGGGATGATATTCACGCCTAGTTGCGACCAAGGAGTGGCTTCGATTATGCCCAAAGGTTGTTGTTTTACCGCAGATGCTACACTTTGCCATTTTTTATATCCTTTCTTGCATTATAATAATCACTATTGGAATCAAGATTGACCCAAACAGCAAAGGATTTTATCATAGAGTCAAAAATGAATCAAGACAATTCTAAAGAAAAAGAGAAACCTGTTATGACTGAAAAATCTAATTCTTCGGGAAGTATATTAATTTCACCTCAAGCAATTGCATCCGTTACGAAGCACCACACGCTGCTATCATATGGTGTCATTGGACTTGCGCCTAGAAATATACTTGAAGCTTTTTATCATTTCTTTAAAAAAAATCCAAACTATGGCATTAATGTCAATTACAACAAATCCGGGCTAAACATCAATATTTATATTATTGTTGAGTACGGAATGCGCATAAAATCGGTAACAGATAGCATATCTAGCAGTGTTAAGTACAATGTTGAGAAAACAATCGGTATCCCTGTGAACCGAATCAATGTGCATGTCCGTGGATTACGAATAAGCAACCCAGATTAACATTTGCAATTTTCTTATTTTTATTTGGCAGGAGCATTATGAATGGTAAGTCAAGAACCATTCTGAGCGAGGCTGAGCGTCACAAGTTGCTTCAGTCTCCTCTTAATGGAAAAGGATTAAAGGTATTATTAGAAGCCAGTTTAAATTGGCTCAGAACAAATCAGCAACATGTTAATTCGTTAAATGTCTTTCCTGTTCCCGATGGGGATACGGGGACTAACATGGTCTTAACCATGCAAGCAGCTTACGACGAGATTAACCAGCATGAATCTGAGAATGTGGGGGAAGTTGCTCATGCTTTAGCACAAGGCGCACTCATGGGGGCACGAGGCAACTCAGGTGTCATTCTTTCTCAGATTTGGCGAGGATTTGCACGTGCTTTAGATCACTACGAATCCATGGATTCTAATTTATTTGTTCGTGCTCTTCAGGAAAGTCGTAACACAGCTTATAAAGGCGTTGTTAGACCAGTCGAAGGTACCATTCTAACTGTCATCAAAGATATCGCAGCAAGTGCTGAAAACAACCTCAACAAAACTGAAAAACTTAGTGAAATTTTACTCGGCATCGTTGAGGCTGCGGATGTGAGCGTCCAACATACCCCTGAATTACTGCCTGTCTTGAAACAAGCAGGTGTGGTTGATTCAGGTGGAAAAGGATTATTTTACATCTTTGAAGGTATGTTACGGCTGATAGAAGGAGATCCTCTTGACAAGCCTGTTGCAGAGGTGAAGCCCTTATCGGATATGAATCTTGATCAAACACTAGAAACCATTGAACCAGGACAGGATTATGAAGTAATCATTGATTTTAAGCCATCCACACTATTTGATCTCAATGACTATTATGATGGCCTCTCTGAGATTGGCACATCTATCCAGGTCGGTGAGGGAGACGGTATTTACCGAATGCATATTCATGTGCCTACAGAAAATCGCTATCATCCGATTGATTACACCATGAGTGTCGGAAACATTCAAAAAATTATGATGGAAAACTTGCTAGAACAGCTCAACAATTCCAAAGTTAAAGCTAGAAAAGTAAAATTATCTTCTGTCCAACCTGGTGAAATTGCAGTTGTAGCTGTTTCACCCGGACACGGTTTGTCCCGCATATTTGCCAGCTTAGGTGTAGCTGCGATTGTAGAAGGAGGGCAAACCATGAATCCGAGCGTAAAAGAAATCGTGGCTGCCTTCGAGGATCTACCAACCGATAAAATCATTATCCTGCCCAATAATAAGAATATCATTTTAGCTGCAGAAAATGCAGCTGGTGTGACTGTAAAAAAGGTGGCTGTCATCCCAACCAAAAATACACCCCAAGGATTTGCTGCAATGTTCCGGCTAGTCTCTGATGGAGATTTTGATGAGAATGTAGAAGCCATGACTGAAGCCATCACCGAAGTACAAACTGGAGAAATAACAACAGCAACTAGAACTGTTGAAATTGATGGGGTCCAGGTGGAAAAAGGCCAGGTAATAGTACTTTTAAATGGAAAATTAATCGCCTCAACGGAATCCGTTGATGAAGCTGTAAAACAGTTACTCCTCAAGGCAGCTTGTGAGAATTACGAGCGAGTCACAATTTTCTATGGTGAGGAGATTAACTTAACTCAGGTCAATAAAATTGCTGATCAAATCAGAGAGAATTATCCAAATCATGAAATCGAAGTACATGAAGGGGGTCAGGCGCATTATCAATTAATCGTGGCTATTGAGTAGATTAATCCTTCATGAATGGACAGGGTTGGCAAGTGCCAGCCTTGTCTGTTTTTTAAAAGATGGTTTTTTCCTAAAAAAGCATCATGCCGGTATCATGATAAAATCTAAAGAAAAGATCTTAGGAAAAACAATGACTTTATCATCCGATAAATTATTAAAAATTTTTAAACTTGAATCTGAACTTGGTTATCAAAATCGAGCAGTTGTTGGTGGAATTCAAAAATTAGCAGAAAGTTGGGCTTTTGAAGCACGAGCAGAGGGCATCTCAGAATCGCTTGTTCCAGCTATTACTTCGATTTTGACACATTATCCTAATCTCAATGTCAATGAACGTTGGGGAGCTCTACATGAAATCGGAGATTTGTTGGGAATCAGTAAGATTGCATCCTTACCCAAACCCTCTAATCTCCCAGTCGCAAAAAAAGAGGATATCCCACCAGCTGTTGCTCCAACAAAATTTGAGGAAAAGAAGACACGAAATAAAAGTGAATTTACTGAACAGGTGGTAAAAACACGAGTTAGCAAACGAGCGCAGGATGTCTCGCGCAATCCTGTCGCTGATACGACGATTGGCTTGGATGCATCAGCATCTGTCATCCGGGGTGTTGGTTCCAGACAGGCTGAACACCTAAAAAGACTTGGCCTTAAAACGATAGAAGATATGCTTTACTTCTTTCCTCGTCGATATGACGATTATTCCCTTCTTCAAACCATCTCTCAGCTGATGTACGGTACAGAAGTAACCATCATTGCGCAAGTTGAAAGCATCAACAATTTCATAACCAAAAACAAGCATAAGATCACTGAAGCTGTAGTATCAGACACAACAGGCTCCATTCGCCTGTTATGGTTCAATCAGGATTATCACATAAGATATCTACGTAAAGGTTTGTTCCTCTCGATATCTGGGAAGGTTGAATACTATTTAGGACGTTTGGTAATCTACCACCCCGATTACGAACCAATTGATCAACATCAGTTGCATACTAACCGAATCGTGCCCATATACCCACTTACCTCCATGATCACCCAGAGGTGGTTGCGGCGCACTATGTTCAATGTAGTGGACTACTGGTCAGACCGGGTATCGGATTTCCTCCCAGAATCTATTCGACAAGAGATAGATCTACCTAAAACCCAACTGGCGCTTCGACAGATTCACTTTCCCGAATCGCATGACCAGCTTGAAAAAGCGCGGCAACGACTTGCGTTTGATGAAATATTCCTTCTTCAGCTCGGGGTCATGAGACAAAAATCACAATGGCAATCCTTGCAAGGTACTCAATACTTTGTTCCAGATGATTGGTTTGAAAAGAAAATAAAAGCACTTCCATATCAACTAACATCTGCACAATTAAAAACGATAAATGAGGTAAGAGCCGACATAAAAAGTGGTCATCCTATGAATCGTCTTTTACAAGGTGATGTAGGTTCTGGCAAAACAGTAGTTGCTGGGATTGGGATGGCGATGGTAATTTATTCGGGTGCTCAGGCAGCCTTGATGGCGCCCACCTCGATCCTTGCAGAACAACATTATCAAACAATGCTCAGACTCTTCACATCCTCCCAGGAAGGAGAGCCCTTGCTCCAGCCTGAACAAGTCCGTCTTCTTACCGGGGATACTAACAACACTGATAGGCAAGCAATTATTGAAGGTCTGAACTCGGGTTGGATTAAATTGCTAATTGGCACGCATGCACTTATCGAAGAACCCGTATCTTTTCACAACTTGCAAATGGTGGTTGTTGATGAACAACATCGCTTTGGAGTCAAACAACGTGCTGCTTTGAGAAACAAAGGCAATAATCCTCACCTTTTAGTAATGACAGCAACCCCAATTCCCAGATCTTTACAATTAACAATTTTTGGTGATCTGGATGTTAGCGTAATGGATGAGATGCCACTTGGAAGGCTTCCTGTTGAGACTCATATCTTGTATCCAATGGAGAGAGAGCGGGCTTATTCCATGATCCGTTCACAGGTAAACAAGGGATACCAAGCTTTTGTAATCTATCCGCTGGTTGAACAAGGCGAAAATGAAGACACCAAAGCAGCAGTGGAGGAAAAAGAGAGACTTCAAAAAGAAGTTTTTCCAAATATAAAAGTCGGGTTAATGCATGGGAGAATGAAACCTGAGGAAAAAGATGCTACAATGCGGGATTTTCGAAATAAGCAATTTCATGTTCTTGTATCAACCTCTGTAGTAGAAGTTGGTGTCGACATCCCCGACGCAACAGTTATGGTCATCGAAGGGGCAAATCGTTTTGGTTTAGCACAATTGCATCAATTCCGAGGTAGAGTTGGTCGGGGAGATGCCCAAAGTTACTGCATTCTTATCCCAGAGACTGAAGATGCGGTTGAAAACGAACGATTGAAAGTTATGACAGAAACTAATGATGGATTCGTTCTCGCCGAGAGAGATTTGCAGCAACGCGGCCCAGGTGAATTTTTAGGAACACGTCAATCCGGTTATACAGATCTTAAGATGGCAAACATCTCCAATGTTCGTGTCATAGAAAAAGCGCGGCATCACGCACAGCAGGTGTTAATAGAAGACCCTGAGCTTGAGAATTCGGCGAATCAACTGATGAAACAAGCTTTGAACCACTTCTGGCCAAATCAGGAGGGTGATGGAGATGTCAGTTGATTAGGCGGGCTGTTTTTCCTGGTGCATTTGACCCCATTCACTATGGGCACATAGATATTGCCAGACGTGCATTAGCCATTTTCGATGAACTCATCATTGGTGTTTATGATAGACCTCTCAAGAATCTGCTATTCACCCCTGAGGAAAGGGTAAAAATGGTACAAAGGGCATTTATAGATGAGACAAGAGTGATAATCACTCCTTATGACACACTAACTGTGGCATTTGCACATCAAATAGGTGCATGCGCTATTGTGCGCGGTCTTAGGGTGTTCTCTGATTTTGAACATGAATTTCGGATGGCTCTCGCAAACAAGCGTCTAGATCCATCCATAGAAGTGATTGCCTTGATCACCAGCGAAAAACACACATTCTTATCATCATCAACTGTTAAAGAGATTGCCACCTTAGGTGGAGATGTTTCAAGTATGGTACCAAATTTTGTGGCTCAAGCCCTTCAGAACAAGCTTACGGGTCAAGGTGAGATTACTCACAAAATCGAATTTAACCCAACGCGGGATTAAAACAGGATAATTCGCGATTATAATTAGGAAGCATGGTAAAGAAAAAAAACCTTTGTCATGCAAAAAGAAATGGAGAGGTGATATGGATATCTTACACCTGGTAGATAGGCTTGAAGAATTGTTCAATGAAAGTCGAGCGATCCCTTTAACTCACAGCGTTGTTGTGGATGAAAACCGTTTTATGGATATCATTGACCAGATGAGGGTATCCGTTCCAGATGAAATTAAGAAAGCACAGCAGGTCAATGTGCAACGCGACCGCATCCTTGCACAGGCGCAGGAAGAAGCCAATCGAACTTTAGCCTTGGCACGTGAAAAAAGTGAAAAGATGGTGGAACGTAATGAAGTCACTCAAGAAGCTCAGATTAAGGCAGAACAGATCATTGAACAAGCCAAAAGAGAAGCATCTGTAACACAAAAAGATGCTGACCGATATGTGACAGATACTCTGACTAGGCTAGAAGCTGAATTGACCCGGGTAATCGCGCAGGTTCAAAACGGGATAAAAACCTTACAAGCCGAAAGTGCAATGAACCAACCACCAAAGAAAGAAGGTTAATAGCGCGTCCTTCTGGGTTTTTCTAAGCTGCAGAAGCATCTGATTTATCAGATGCAAGTTCATTTTTTTCTGTTTTCTTTGCCTTATGTCTGGGTTTTACTTTTCCTTCCCCAACTATCAAACCCAAAGACAACACTTCATCCATATGATCCACAGGTATTATCTTAAGCTCACGCCGAATCGTTGGTGAGATCTCAAGGATATCCTTCGCATTTTTGCGAGGGATCAGTACAGTTTTC
>CAZJLN010000007.1:0-28314 GCA_964546745.1 uncultured Anaerolineaceae bacterium | reverse complement strand
TGCTATTACTTGATCCAGTTGTTTGAAAAAATTTAACTTGAAAAACTTCCCTAGGGAAATTTTTTATTAATGAGGGAAGGCTAAGGTTTTACTAAAAGCTGCCTTCGTGAATGATCTCGTCGATCGCTTTTCTCAGGCTGGGCTTTTCACGCTCTTGTTGATGTGGGGGCAGGTCTTCAATCTCACCTGGATGTCCAATGGCAACCATAGCTTGTATTTCAAAATGCTCCGAGATATTCAAAGACTGGCGCGTCCGTTCAAGATCAAAACCTGCCATTGGGTGAACAATCAGACCCATGGAAATAGCTTGAAGTGCCAGGTTTTCAAACGAAGCACCGGTGTCGAAAGCATGGGTACGAATGTTGCGACCGTTATCGGCCACCTTGCGAGAGAGAACGACCAATAGGACAGCTGCCCTATGGCACCAAGCTTGATTCCCTGCATCCAGCAAATCAAAAAAGATGTCAAAATTTGTTGTATCACGATGCGCATATAGGTAAAACCATTCCTGTCGATTGGCGGCAGAAGGAGCCCAGCGAGCAGCTTCAAACAAGCGCATCAATTCAGCATGAGCAAGAGGTTCTCCGTTCATTGCGCGGGCTGACCAGCGTTTTAGAATGAGAGGTTCGATCGGATAATTAGGGAAGCGGTATTGGGCAGGATCAATTTGTGATGTATTCATGGCAAAATTTTATCATAAGCATCGATCCAGTTAGGCGGGAAATTAAAAGGAAACCTCCCCCGGGGAGCGAGGGAGGGTGATTATTTGAAGCTTTAGGTTTTATTTGATTTCGTATGTCAGGCTGGCTTCGAAGGTGATTATCAGGCTACCAGCAGAGATTGGCACATTCATTTGTGCTGTTTCTGCGCCGCCGATACCATATTTGCTGTCGTAAATAGGTGTCACACCGCCAGAGCTGTAAACATTGATATTCTGAATATCGCCTAAAGACACACCACTTGACGCTGCAATAGCTTCGGCTTTGGCTTTGGCATCTTGAATAGCCAGATCGCGTGCTTGCTCAACAGCAGATTTCTTTGCCTCATCGTTGACATCGAAGTTGATGCCATAGATATTGTTAGCGCCGGCTTTTACAGTCGTATCCAACAGTTTGCCTAGATCCGCAAGATCACGAACGGTTACATAGACTGTGTTCTCAACAACATAGGTTGTTTTGGTCACTTTGCCTTCGTTGTCATAATTCTGCATTGGATAGACATTGAAGCTTGTGGTTTGGATGTCTTTCTCTTCGACGCCCATATCTTTTAGCGCTTGGGCAATTTTTTCTGCCTGAGTAGAATTGCCATTCAAGGCTTCACTTACTTCTTCACGTTCGGTACGGACACCGATGCTGATGTGTGCAATGTCGGGTACTAATGTGACCTTACCGGATCCATTGACATTCATTGTGCGAATATTGATGGGTTTGCCAATTGTGCCGGTTGCACAGGAAGCTAAAAGCACTAAGGCTGTTAGTCCAAGAACAATTGAAATTATTTGTTTGTACATTTTATAACTCCTTAAAATAGGTTTTTTTCTAGCTATTAGACGATATCAGTTGTTAAAAAGTTCCAAATTTGATTTGTTATTAAATAATACCCCCATTCCACAATCTTTTCATTATAATAACAGGCATTATGATAGAAAAAGGAAGGGGAACGGATGCCGGTTAATTTTGTCCAGGTAAAGCAAAACCTGAAGCGCTATAGCGTAAAAGTGAAACAGTCCCAAGACCAGTTGGATCAGCTGGCTGAAGAATTCTGGCAGGCGTTTGTTCACTCTGAACAGGATATCGATCACATTCGTGAGTTTGTCGGCCAGGCGCTGGCTCAGAACAGCAAAATCGTGTGTGCCTGCCCAGTCAACGAGCCTCTTACGGCGCATTTCCCCGTACCAAAAAGTAGATCGAGTTATACCATTATGGCGGCAGATGGTTCGCAAATCACCCCCAGCCATCACAAAGCTATCCAGTTTTGCATTATCAATGTGGGTCTGATTAAGGCGCATATTGGTTCCGGAAAAACCCCTGATATTTTCACTTATAGCCATTTTCTTGAGTACGAGGACCTGTATAGCCCAGAAGGAAGTCTGGTGGACGAAGATACGGTGGCGTTGCGGCGGGATCACGCTGAGCGAGCTGCATTGCTAGAGCATATCAGCGTAGATCATACCCCTATTGTGACCCTTACAGATGGTCCCCTGGGCATTTACCATCGTAAAGATGACAATTCAGAATACCAGCGATGGCAAAAGCAGATCCTTGATATGTATGTAAGGCTTGAGGAGCAAGGCGTCATCACCGCGGGATATATTGATAAGCCTGGGGGAGACCTGATCGGACGTTTATTCTCCCTACTGCGGTTGCCAAAAGAGGAGATCAAAGGCTTTGACCTCAAGAATCGCTATTATAAGGGTATTAGCGATGCTGCATTGCTCACGCGGGTTTTAAAACAACCTGGAGAGCGCTCAGCTATTTTTGAAGTAGCGAATGGGGCAGATCAAAAAAGTGAAATTAGTTTCCCTGTCTGTTTCTTTTACCTGAACATTGGACAACAATTCCCGTACCTGGTACGCGTTGAATTTCCGAAGCGCGTGGTGGAGAATCCGGATCGCATTAACCTGTTACATGCAGCCGTCTACAACGAAGTGCAGGTATTGGAGACCCACCCCTATCCTTACATCCTGCACCGTGCGCATGAACTGGCAGTGATACACTTTGATGAGCATTCCGAAGTAGAGCGCCTGGTGCTTGAGGCGTTTGAAGAGGCTGGGGTGAGGATTGGCGTTCGATCCAACAAAGAAGCAAATAAGATCTTAAGCAGTAAAAAATAGAGGGCTTATGGATACACCACAAAAAATTATGATTGGAAAATTATTGCGGGCGAATAACTGTGGCTTTGTGGCTGGCTGCCGTGCACTTGAACTGCAGATACCCAGCTTGGGCATGCTGGTGAAGGTGCCGATTGAAGGTGGCACTGAAATTTACGGCTTAATCAGTGACATCAGCATCACGGATGATGGACTAGTCAGGCAGATCGTTAGCGGGGTGAACATCCCGACGGAATACACCGCAGATAACCGCTACAATCGCAACCTGCCAGTTGAAATCAGCGTTTTGGCGGTTGGTTACCAGATTTCAGGTAAGATGATACACCTCTTACCTCCTCGCCCACCACTCAGCCTGGATATGATGTATGTCTGTGACCAGGATGAATTGGTATGTTTTACTAAAGAAGGGCATTTTGGCTATCTGCGCCATATCCTGCGCGCTGTTGATATGCCGGTCGGTGAGATTTTGGCAGCGCATTTGAGGATGGCAAACCAAGCTCATCTTGCGGCTGGCGACCAGGATTGGTTTAGCGCAGCCTCAAAGGAGATTATCACCCTGCTACGTGATGATTACCAAACCCTGATGAGCGTTTTAAGCGCTTTAGCAGATGCTTAATGGCAAAAGAGGAGGAAAAGATGAGTAATAACGCAATCATTGAAAATAAATCGATTGGGTATGTGGTAGGCGGGGGACTACAAGAAAATCTTCAGGTGCGCCTGACGGTGCCAGCGGATGAGGTGCAGGAAGGCTCGTTTGTGGTGATGGACAGCGGCAACTGGCGCTTTTATGGGCTTGTGACTGATCTGCTTTTAGGTTCCACTGACCCACGTTTTGCGGATGAGCAGAGTGAGACACGTCTTCCAGCCAGGCTGGCTGAGCTTCTGCATGGGCAAACCTTATTTACGAATCTTTCGGTGATGACAGCCCTTATGCTGGAGCGCGGTCCTGAACCGGGCTCGGCGGAATATGAGGCCTGGCGGCAAGAGCACCCTGAAGATAGCCGCCCCATTCCTGTTAAGACTGTCCCAAGGCATCATGCTGCAGCCTATTTGGCAGATAAAATGGACATTGCCATGATCTTCGGAGAAGAAGGTCAAGGGCATAACTTCCGCATTGGTAATACACGCGAGCAGGGCCATCCTGTTTGCATTGATTTGGACAAATTTGTGCAACGCTCTTCAGGTATTTTTGGGGCAACCGGTACCGGTAAATCTTTCCTGACGAGGGTCATTTTGTCTGGTTTAATTCACGCGGACAATGCCTCTACCATAATTTTTGATATGCATAATGAATATGGACCTGATGATACCTCCTCAGACACCGGACAAGCTGTACCTGGATTGAAAGGGAAATTCAGTGAAAAAGTGCGCATGGTAGGCTTGGGCGCTAAAACCAGCATCCGGGGTATCAATCCGGATTACACACTCCAAATCGCCGAATCAGATATCACCCCGGCAGATATCCTGATGCTTTCGCAAGAACTTAACTTGCGTGAGACCACCGCGTCCACCCTTCTTGCTCTAGAAACCTCTTTTCAGAAAAGATGGTTCCATGAATTTAAAGAAATGGTCGTGGGAAAAACCGTCGCTGGAGATGACGGCAAACCTGTTCCTGCGCCTGACAGTGTGGCATATTGGGCAAACTCCGCCGGGGTTAATGCCCTGGCTGCGGAAGCACTTCACACCAAGTTGGGGAGTATGTTTAAACGCTCCTACATTGTGGAATCGACCAATATGGACACGCTTGGAGACATGATCAAACATCTCGATCAGGGGCACCATATTATTTTGTCCTTTGGCGACTTTGGTTCAGATTTGGATTACCTATTGGTGACCAATATGATCACACGTTACATCCGTGAGGTTTGGGAAAAGAAGACCAACGCTTTCCGTACTAACCCCAAGAAAAATCCAGAGCCACGCCCGCTAGTGGTGGTAGTGGAAGAAGCGCACAAATTACTGAACCGCGAAATGGCGTCTCAAACCACTTTTAGCACAATTGCACGCGAGATGCGGAAGTATTATGTAACCTTGTTGATCATTGACCAGCGCCCCTCACAGATTTATGACGAAGTTATGTCGCAGTTAGGGACGCGCATTTCTGGCTGGCTGGGTGATGAGGATGATATTATTGCTGTGCTTTCAGGCTTAGCTGGCAGAACCGTACTTAGAGGGATGCTGTCGCACCTGCAGCCCAAAGAAGAGGTATTGATGCTCGGCTGGGGTATTTCCATGCCCCTGCCAGTGCGCTCACGCCGCTATGATCAGCAATTCTGGGATGAATTGTTGGGAGAAAAAGGGCAACCTGTTATGGGTGGTAGTGAAGAACGCAATAGTATTGTAGATAAATACGGATTTTAACGATGGAACCTGTAAAACTGAGCCTTTCCGGATTTCTCTCTTATCGTGAACCTATTTTGCTCGATTTTAGTGAGTTTGACTTAGCTTGTATTTCTGGGTCGAATGGCGCGGGTAAGTCGTCTCTTTTAGATGCGATTACCTGGGCGCTGTTTGGGCAGGCGCGTAAAAGTGATGACTCACTTATCAACTCTGCCTGCCAAAAAGCTGAGGTTACGCTTGATTTTCAATATGAAAATAATCTTTACCGTGTAATCCGAGCAATTCAGCGAGGTAAGACCAGTACAGTTGATTTCTTTATCTACAATCCCTCATATGAAAAACCTCAAGCGGCGTGGAAAACTCTGAGCGAACGCTCCGTCCGGGAAACTAACGCGCTTATTGTACGGACCCTGCATCTGGATTACGATACATTTATCAATGCTTCTTTCTTTTTGCAAGGCAAGGCAGATTTGTTTGCCGTGCGCCGCCCAGCTGAAAGGAAGAAAATCCTTGGCAGCATTTTAGGTTTAGATATCTGGGAAGAGTACAAGACCCTGGCAATCAACTTGCGCAAGGAAAAGGAGCAGGATGTCAGATCGGTTGATGCCCGCCTGAGCGAGATTCTTTCTGAACTATCCGAAGAGCCCGCCCGCATCCAGCGGTTAAAAGAATTGGAGGATAAGCTCGCCATCTTGAGTACCAACCGGAGCTTGCAGGAAAAAGCATTGCAAGAATTTAAGCAAGCTGAAGCCTCTCTTAATGAGCGTCTGAAAATATATCAAACCCGTAAACAACAATTGGATGCTGATCGAAAAAACCGAGAACTGACATTTGCCCAGCTTCAGGATCGACAGTCTGAGCTTCTTAGCGATGAAACGCAATTGGAACATGCACAGGAGATTGAGGCTGCATACCAAAACTGGCAAAAAACGCGTGAATCTTTGTCTGAAATGGAAGTAGTTGCAGAAAAATTCAGGCAATTCGATACACGACGTCATTTACCTCTTCAGAGGATAGCCGAAGAACGCGCTCGCCTCACAGAAGAAATCAAACATCTGGAAGCAACCCTTTCTGCAATTGAGAAAGATGAGCAGAGTCTGCTGGATTTAATGGCACAAAAGAAAAATGTGGATGATGATATCCATAAGTTTCAGGCACAGATTGTTGAGCGCCAGAAACTGGAAGATGAAATTCGCAATCTTGAGCAGCAGCAGGCTGATGCCCGTGCAGAAAATCCGCGTTTGCGCACAGAAATGGACGAACTAGATGAGCGCATCAAGAAACTGGAAAAAACAGAGGGTGCTCAATGCCCCCTTTGCGCTCAGCCCTTATCCGAAAAAGAGCGGGGTTCACTGCTTAAAAGGCTCTATGCAGAGGGTAAAGATAAAGGCGACCGCTACCGAGCCAATCGAGACCTCTTAAGTAATTTCAAAAATCAGTTGGATGAGTTAGAAAGTTCGAGGGGTGAGCTGAGAAAAGCAGATGACGACCTGCGTAATGCCATCCGGATGGCAGATCATTTCAGCAGTACCATCAACCAAATCGTTGCTCGCCGCGAGGAGTGGAACAACGCTTATGCGCCAAAACTTCAGCTGCTTATGACAAAACTAGAGTTGGAAGATTTCCTACCTGAAGATCATCGGTTGTTGGATCAGATCAATGTGGAGCTAAAAGAGCTTGGCTATGATGCCGCTGCGCATGAGAACCTCAGGAAACTGGAACTTGCTGGAAGATGTTCTGAAACCGAATATCAAGCACTCACCAGTGCTAAAGCCGCCATCCAACCTTTAAAGAGAGAGATTAAAAACTTACAAGCACAACTCGACCGCCAGGATCGGGATCTGGCGCAAAAACAAGCTGACCTCACCCAAGAAGCGGCTCAACTGGCAGCAGACCAATCTCGCCTGCCTAATATCATGGCAGAGGAAAATGAGCTATTTAACAAACGCGAGCAGGAAAATCTGATGCATAAGGAAGTAGGCGCTGCCCAGCAAAAGGTGGCTGTACTGGATACCATGCGCCAGCGTAAAACCCAATTGTCTAAAGAGCGCGAGGGTCTGACTTTTGAGATTGACCAGCTCAAATACCTAGAGAAATCTTTTGGTAAAGACGGCGTACCAGCAATGCTTATCGAACAAGCCTTGCCCGAAATTGAAAACCAGGCAAACCAGACTTTGGCGCGCCTTTCAGGAAACAGCATGTCGGTCCATTTTTCCACCCAAAGAGATTATAAAGACACAAACCGCGAAGATAAAAAAGAGACCCTGGACATTATTATCAGTGATGGTTCGAGTGCGCGGGATTATGAGATGTTCTCAGGTGGGGAAGCTTTTAGGGTTAATTTTGCCATTCGGCTGGCACTTTCCAGGGTGCTTTCACAGCGTGCAGGGGCTCGTTTGCGCACACTGGTCATCGACGAAGGTTTTGGCAACCAGGATGCCCAGGGACGTCAGAGACTAATCGAAGCGATCAGGTTGGTTAAGGAAGATTTCTCTAAGATCTTGATCATTACTCACCTGGACGAGCTAAAAGAAGCCTTCCCCAACCAAATTCAGGTCGAGAAGTCCGAAAAAGGCTCTAAAGTCCGGGTTGTGTTGGGATAGTGGGTTTGAATAGTATTTGATAGTTGAATTTTGTAATTTAATGATTAGTGTCCATCGATTTTTAAGAGAGCTACATTCTCTAAAGTAACTTGAATTCAAAATCGTATTATCGTGACATTCACATTATCCCAAATAGTCATGATCTAGCAAAGGAGCATATGCATACACAACTCTATCATACTGTCTACTTCAGCCATGGTGGCGGACCTCTCCCTTTGATGGGCGACCCAAGCCATCAGGCCATGATTAAATTCATGACAAACTTAACTGAAAAACTGATCAAACCAGATTACATCCTGGTAATCAGTGCTCACTGGGAAGAATCTCAGCCTACATTATTAGGCTCATCTCATCCTCCGATGTTCTACGACTATTATGGTTTCCCTCCTGAGGCTTACCAGATTGATTATCCTGCTCCGGGATGCCCGGATTTGGCAGACACGATTGTCAGGACTTTGGTTGAGCATAATATCCCGAGCCGGATTGATACACAACGCGGCTTTGACCATGGGCTTTTCATTCCATTGAGCTTGATGTTTCCTAAAGCAGATATCCCCTCTACTCAACTTTCCCTGGTGCGCGGGCTTGATCCCTCAACACACATTGCCCTCGGGAAGGCTCTGAGGGATTCACATGAGGATAAGCTTCTTGTGATTGGATCTGGTTTTTCATTCCATAACATGCAGGCTTTTGATTGGAGCGGGGTTGAGAGACCAGACCCTCTCAACGATGCCTTTCAGGATTGGCTGATCAATACATGTGTCCACCAGTCTAATAGCAAACTTACCCTTGAATCGCTCCTTCATTGGGAAAAAGCGCCAAATGCCCGCTACTGTCATCCCCGCGAAGAGCATTTACTGCCCTTGTTGGTATGTTCAGCCTATGCGCAAAATTCTGCTAATGTCGTTTTTGATGATTACATTCTTGGTAAGCGCAGTATTGCCCTTGCCTGGTAGAGCTTGAATAAAGTATGTCAGCAAATAAGCTGTAGCCCTAATCTTGAGTATGTTTGCTGTTACTGAAGACAATAACTGATAATCAGCTTTATGAATCCCAAAGCAGGTCAACAGAATTAATTAAACCCTCAAAACTCCTCGAAACCCTCTCGCCCCATAATACGAGTCTGCCCCGTTATGGTAAATGAAAACACGACCAAAGCGTTTGTCGCCAAAGATTGCTCCCCCAAGTTTGCGAATCTCAGATGGGGTTTTTAACCAACTCGATGTTTTTGTGTCAAAATCCCCCAGGGCTTGTAGTTGATGATACTGTTCCTCTGTCATTAGTTCAATCCCCATGCTGGCAGCCATGTTCACAGAGCTGCCTTCAGGTTTATTAGCTTTTCTACCTTCAAGCGCCACCTGGTCATAGCATAAATTTCTTCGTCCAGCCGGGCTTTCCACTGAACAATCAAAAAAGAGGATTTCTCCGGTTGTACTGTCCACTCCGACCACATCTGGTTCTCCACCGGTTTTCTCCATCTCAGACAAAATCCACAATTTCTGAGGATTGTCTTCCAGTTTTGCTTGGATCTTTCCCCAATCCAGACCAGGATGACGATTCTCATTTTTCTCAAATCGAGTTTTCAACAACCCAAGCAATCCTTCAGTCTCTTGAAGTGATAGTTTGTTTTTTACTTCTCCATTCATTTTCATACATTGCATCATAACGACCTCAAACACTCGTGTCAAGCAAGGATTGGCTTAAACCTTATTCAAGAGTGTCTCTAGCCAAAGCCGACCTTAATCGAGAGGGAGAGACCCTAGATTCGCATAGGGCAATCGGGATAGCGGTAACGAACCAAATTTCCCAGACTAACACCAACACAACTGCGTAAGAAGTATTGATTGAATGAGGAAATTTTTGGTAGTAGAAGTCAATTATGCCAAACAATACCCCAATAAGAATGTAGATGGACCAGAGATTTTTCTTTAAGAATGAATTATCAATGTTGTAAATCCTTTCAACTATTCTATTGAGTTCAACATTATGCGACTGGTACGAACTGCCGGAAATGGTCTGTCTAGAAATAGTATTCAGAACCTTGTCTGATCATATTCTTTCTTAATATCAAAAAAACAGCCTTTTACTACTGCAAGGCGGTTCATTAAGCCATGTAATAATTTACCCTTGCTTCACAGGGTGGATCTTATGGCCATTTATAAGACTTGGTCAGCCGGGAAGAGATAAAGGTGCCTATCTGCCGTTTTGCACTACATGCGTGTGGACGGGCTTATCAGATATCACGGGCAAAGACCCGCTTCATACAGACCCAATCCCAAAGCCCAGCACAGCCAGGTTAATCAGTACAAATACCAACCAGCCACATAAACGTTGTAAACAAATACTCTCAATCAGTTTTATTGCGTGAGACATCGGGAGTATGTTGACCAGGATCGCCCAAAAGATGAAGTGGAGATAAACAAAAACGCACACCAGCAGATGGCTCACTCCTGTGGGAAGTCTTACAAAGGGGCTACCAATCAGGAAAAGCCACTATACTAGAATCATCGTGACTACTGGAATCGCCATGATAGTTAGCTTCGCTTTACGGTTGTCCCTCAGATCAGGCATCCATAATCTAAGCGGCATAACATATCCAACGATCATGATGATCACGCCGACTCCAATGATGATCGCTTTCCAAAGATCCGCTGGCTCCAGTTCTCGGCTGACTTCCATCCAATCCCCGGCGTGAATGAGCATCGCCGTTACAAGGTTCATCGCCACAAGATGAAACTGAACGTTGCAAAGAGCCAAAGGAAGTACTTTGTCGCAGAATCTGCCAGCTTTAGCAAACGCAACAGGATCAAAGCTACTAGTCCGCCTACTAAGTTTAGTATGGTTCCAGCTTCCATAATGGTCCTTTACACTCCGATAAACGACACATAGCCCCATTGTATGGAGGCGGTTGTAGTTGACACTGCAATGACAGGTATCCCGACAAGCGCTGCTGAGCCGGCATGGCCAACGATCTCATGAGATACATTCACAAATCCACGCTAATGTTGAAATCGCGATCAGTGTAGGAATATCAATTCCAAATCGTCTTTCTTCGTTTTTCATTGTAGAACTCCACAATCAGTATTTGCGCCAGCCTGTTTAATTTTATTCACCCACCCAGTCAAGTTGGCTAAGTTGTATCAGTCTTAAAGCCGCCCAGCGAATAACTATTTGTCACATTATATGCTGAAATTATGAAATATAAATTAAAAAGCGCCCTCCAGAACTGGAGAGCGCTTTCATCTCATCATCTTAAACTTACCCCTGCAATACCGGCCTGAACTTATACCCATACACAATAATCCCGCGTTCGTCCCCATCGTTGCGGATTTTACGTGTCACCATTTCCACTGGCATCCCAATGTGTACCGGCTCCTCGCCTAGGTCTGTCAGTTGCGCTGTGACCACGGGACCTTCTTCTAGTTTCACTAGAGCTATGGTGTAAGGCGCTTGTTCTTCAAAGCCCGCGGGGGCGTTTGCCATGCGGGTGAATGAATATACTTCACCATGCCCGCTAAAGGTATAAGGCACACGTGCTTCCCCACCGCATTCAGGGCAGATGTCTCTTGGGGGGAATAATTTTGCATCGCAGTGGGGGCATACCTCGCCAACCAATGCGTATCTTTGCTTTTTTAGTCTCCAATGTCGTGGAACTTCCATGAACATACTCCTTCCAGTCTAAAACTGAAAAGGAGTCTATCCAAGTAAGACTCTCAAATCCTATCAAGTTTTCAAACAATGGGGATTTTACTTCGGCTTACGCACTCTTATGTGTAAAAAGTAAGCAATTACCTGGGCATCCTGGATGTTTGGGCATTGCTTAACAGTATTGTCATCTGGGTACGGTTCACCTAACCGCTCCAATACAAATCCCACATCCAATAACGAGTTGATCCACTGACTCAGGGTGCGCGTAAAACGGGGTACTTTAAACTTGGGAAAGCCTTGCCTGGCTTCAGAAGGAGCAGAGCTAAAGATCCACTCAGATAAATCACCTTGCATATTTTGGAAATAACCGGCAACTTCATATGCATAAGTCAATCCATCTTCACCTCGTAAATTCTTATGGTAAGGCGTATCCACGAACGGGTGGCTAATTGAATACTGTAGGAATCCTCCCGGTTTCAAAATTCGATATACCTCTTTGATCGTCAATTGTACGTTAGCTATATCCATGAAGCTCATAAAACCTGTAACAAAGTCAAAGGTCTTGTTTGCAAACGGTAGAAACTCTGCGTTTGCATTCACGTTGTCAATCGGATTCTCCTTCTCCAGTTGCAAGGCTTTGGCGTGTCTCAAAAATAAATGCGAAATATCCAATCCGGTCATATTTGCCCCAAATTCGACCAATTTACGCGTGTTACTCCCCTCCCCACAGCCAACGTCTAATCCTACCAGCCCCTTCACCTCTGGCATCATCTTGAGGAAAGCTGGGGTATTTAGATGGTCACGATAGGTATCATAGCCTTCGCGTGAAAGCTGTGTCCATGCATCTGCATTCCCATTCCAATAATGTCTGACTGTGTTTGCGTCCATCTTGCCTTCCTCTCTCGACTATTATGACATATTTTTCGATTTGTCTAAATAATATTCTCCGTTTATTTTTTAATTTTTTGATTTTTTAGTCATCCAGCTTCTTCGCCATAGACTTCTGCAGTAAAATCAATCCATGTCAACCAAAACTCTCTCCATCCTTCAAGCTCGAAATCTGGTCTTGGCTGCACAAGGTTTGCTAGAAACACACCCCAAACCAGCCGAAAAAACAGACCTTCTCTCTGTCATTAAGCGTATCCACGCCCTTCAAATCGACACCATCAACGTAGTTGCACGTGCGCCTTATCATATCCTGTGGTCTCGTTTGGGTAATTACAATCCTCAGTGGCTGGACCAACTGCATGCAGAAGGCGAGCTGTTTGAATATTGGGCGCATGCTGCCTGTTTCCTTCCTATTCAGGATTATCCTCTCTACCGGCGTGTTATGCTGGATGACCGTGTTGGTTGGGATAATATTAAACAGTGGGGTGGAGAAAATCAGGAAGTTCTGGACCTAGTCATCAATCACATCCGTCAAAACGGCGCTGTCAAATCTTCAGACTTTGAACGCCCTAAAGATAAGGGGGGGTGGTGGAACTGGAAGGTTGAAAAAGTTGCCCTTGAGTTTCTCTTCACGCGCGGTGATTTGATGATCTCCCGGCGTGATAAATTTCAGCGTGTATATGATCTGCGTGAAAGAGTCCTTCCTGTCTGGGATGACCAGCTTGTACCTTCCTACGAACAAGCCCTTCGTTCTCAGGTGCTTAACGCCATCCAGGCTCTGGGGGTTGCCCGAGAAGATTGGATTGCCCCTTATTTTTATCTCCCAAAACAGAAAGTTGCGCAGCTTCTACCAGCATTAGAAGCCGAAGGCGCAATTATGCGGGTTGCCATGGAAGGTGTGAATGAGAAAGCCTTTTTTATTCACGCAGGTCATCAGAATCTGTTGCATGCAGCGCTTGAAAATCAGCTCAATCCCACCCTGACCACACTCCTCTCTCCTTTTGATCCCCTCATCAACGATCGAACCCGCACCAAAACCCTGTTTGGTTTTGATTATAGTTTGGAATGCTACATCCCTGCACACAAGCGCATTTATGGTTATTTTGTTCTGCCCATCCTAAGTCGTGGGAAGTTTGTTGGCAGGCTGGACGCCAAAGCCTGGCGAAAGGAATGTCGTCTTGAAGTGATTAAGTTGTTTCTCGAAACAGAAACGCTACTGGATGACGTCCTAGTCAATGATATTCAACAGACCTTGTGGTCATATGCATCGTGGCAAGGGTTGGATGTGGTTGATGTAATGTGGAGCCAGCCGGCAAATCTACTTGAGAGGTTAAAAGGATGAACGAAACCAAGTTTGTCCTGTGTTTTCTTCATCGGCAGGATCAACTTCTGATGCTCAAGCGCGCTAAAGCCCCCAACCAAGGCTTATGGAACTGTGTTGGTGGGCATATTGAAGGGGGTGAAACTGCGTTAGCAGCTTGTATCCGTGAAGTCTATGAAGAGACTGGATACACAATCACCAACCTAGTTTTCCATGGATTGCTTACCTGGCAGGGCTTTGAAATTCCCGCAGGTGGGTTATACCTTTTTAGCGCACCTGCTCCGCAAGAAGCTGAACCCAGAGGTAACGGTGAAGGGATGCTAGAGTGGAAATCTGTAGACTGGGTGATCCACTCAGACGAAGTGGTGGATAATCTGCACATTGTTACCCCGCATATATTACGTTCGGCATCGCCAGCACTCTATCATTTTGACTATAAGGATGGCCAAATGAAAGCCCACCAGGTCTTGCCACTACCCAGCTGGATATCCACCGATCAGCCGTTCATTCCTGCATAAGAAGATTTCCGCAGAAGGAGTGTTATATGCAATACCAAAAAGAAGGTTTCCTGATCAGCACAGATAAAGATTTGATGCAAGTCAATGTGATCATCAATTATCTGCAAAAAGATGCTTATTGGGCTGTTGGACGGACCTGGGAGACTATCCAAAAATCAATTGATAATTCCCTTTGTTTTGGTTTGAATGAAGGTAGCGCCCAAATTGGCTTTGCACGTGTCGTGACCGATTATGCCATATTTGCTTACTTGTGTGATGTCTTTATCATCAGATCTTATCAGGGTAAGGGGTTAGGTAAATGGCTAATTGAGTGTGTGACTGATTATCTGGATAAGGAAGGAGTCACCTGGACTATGCTTGCCACTCGTGATGCTCAGGGTCTTTATGAAACTTATGGCAATTTTCAAAAGCTGCACTTGCCTGAAAAATGGATGGGAAGGGTGAATCCTAATTTGCTCAGATCAACCCATAATACTTATAGCATCTCCCTCGATTCGATTTGATCCTGGATTTTAATGTTTAATCTGAATTTTATGCTTTAGCTGACCAACTTCATCGCCTGTTTGGCAAACTAGAGATATGTTATCAATCGAAAAATTCCAGTTAAGATCTTTTTGCTTCAAAAAGGTAGTGATGTCTTTTAATTTGCTTAAGGTCAGATCTTGGTAAGCCAAGCTAATATGTGGGCGCCATAAAAGCGGACTGTACAAAAAGTTGGGGCGATTTGCCAATGGGAGAAGCTTCATCCATACCTTTAAATGCAAACGAGCAAGCGCTTTTTCCTTCAGGATTTTTAAAAAGACAACTGGATTCTGGCTAAAAAATACGTCAATTCCTCGAATATGTACCTCAAAAGGTTTTATATCATTGACGATTGTTGTTAAAGCATGGAGTAGTTTCTCCTCAGGGTAAGATTCAGCTACTTGCCAGGAAAAGTGAGGGTATGGTGTAATGCGAATTCCGGATAAACCAAACTTTTCTTCCAGTTCATCCCATAATGCTTCAACCTGCTGATAATAGGGTTGGGGTAATATTGTTACAATTGCATGCAGCATTAGAGTCTCCTGATTGGCACTATGAGGATGATTATACCAATTTTGTCTGGCAAATAAAAAATTTTGCCTAAAAGTATCCCTGGCGGACATAAAATTCGGATTGACCAAGTTTGGCACGCCTGCAGACTCGTGATATGATGAGAGTATGGATAATATACCAGTTAAGAATACCTCCGTTGATGAAGGCGATAACACTTTAAAGAGCGAGAAACAAAATAATGCTCTAAGCCGTATGTGGGTCGCGTTGCAAAAATTCGGCTGGGGGGATACGGTTTTACGCTTTACGACTGGTGCACTGACATTGATCCTTGTCCTGATTGTCATTTTTGTGATGAGTCGCTTCTATACCACACATGAGGGCGAAACCGCCTCCGCGAAAATTCTGGTAGAGTCTCAACCCACTTCTGTTCCGACCCCAGAGCTCATCATTCCGCAATTTTCATTATCGGAGTTGGAGAATCAAACCTCAGCCTTGCCCAAACAAGCAGCCATGCATACCATCCTCCCCTCACGCGGTCGTACAGAAATGGTAACTTATGTCATCCAAGAGGGCGATTCCCTCTTCTCGATTGCGGAGAAATTCAGCTTGTTACCCGAGACCATTCTTTGGGGAAATCGTTATACTTTAGGTGAAGACCCACATACCATTTTCCCCGGTCAGACTTTAAATATTCTGCCGATGGATGGGGTTGTCCACGTGTGGAGTGCAGGCGAGGGATTGAATGGCGTGGCAGAATTTTATCAGGTCACTCCCGAAGAGATCATTAACTATGCCCCCAACGGTCTCAGCATGGCATCCATTGGAGATTTTGCAGCTCCCAATATTGAACCAGGTAAGATGCTAATTATCCCTGGCGGGAAAGGCGTCTTCACCGATTGGCGCACCCCACGTATTACCCGTGATGATCCTGCCAAGGCAAAACATGTCGGTCCTGGTGCATGCACTGGCAGCTATGATGGCATCATGGGCACCTTGAGCTTCGTTTGGCCTTCCACAGAGCGTTTCCTTTCAGGGTACAACTACTCCCCATCCACCAACCACTTTGGCATCGATATCGGGGGAAAGATGGGAAATCCCATCTTTGCTGCTGACAATGGCGTGGTTGTCTATGCTGGCTGGAATGACTGGGGTTATGGAGAGATGATCGTCATCGACCATGGTAGTGGCTGGCAGACTCTTTACGCACACCTCAGTGTGATCAATGTCGTCTGCGGGCAGGAAGTCTACCAGGGAGATATCATCGGTTTAATGGGCAGCACCGGCGCTTCCACTGGACCCCACCTACATTTTGAGATGCGTCATGATGAATATGGCCGAGTCAACCCCTGGGATTTCCTGCAGTAATCATCTAAACTAGTGCATCGTTAAGGCGCTTATGCTAAAATTTAAGTATGAGCACAACTAATCAAGACATTCGACCATCTCCTATTGCCGGCACATGGTATTCTGATCATCCCATTAAGTTGCGGAGCACTATTGAGCGCTACCTGGCTGAAGCTGCCCCACCCTCAATTCCTGGCGATGTAATCGCCCTAATCGTCCCACATGCCGGTCATATCTATTCTGGCCTCACTGCTGCACATGCTTTCAAGACCGTTCAGGGAAAGGTATTTACGCGCGTTGTGGTCATCTCACCTTCGCACCAATACTATCGCGAACCCATTTTGACCAGCGGGCACCAAGCATACGCCACTCCGCTTGGTATCATCCCAATTGATAAAGCTGCCGTTGACGAGATCTCCCAATCCATACATACCATGTTAGGTTTCCACATTTCACCAGTGCGCTTTGATGAAGAGCACTCATTAGAGATTGAACTACCCTTTCTGCAAGTAGTTCTGTCCATGCCTTTTTCTCTGGTCCCCATTATGCTACGCGATCAATCTGCCAACGTGACCGAATCCCTGGGAAAAGCGTTGTTACCCTTGATGCAAGATCAAAACACATTGCTCGTCGCCAGTACAGACCTTTCGCACTTCTACTCCCAGAAAAGTGCTAATCAACTCGATACCCGCTTCCTTGAAGCTGTCACAGCATTCGATCCGGCGCAAATTTATCGCCTGGCTGCAAGTGGCGAGGGACAGGCTTGTGGACTAGGGGCAGTGGCTGCCATCTTGTGGGCTGCCAAAGAGGTGTGCGCCGATAAAGTGACCCTAGTGGACTATCGCACCTCTGCTGCTGTCACACATGATAACAGTTCTGTGGTTGGCTATGGCGCAGTTGTTGTTTCCAGGACCAACAGTCCAAGCTAGGCTTGATTAATAATAAATGAAAAACGCTTTTAACAACGCCTTCTATGTTCTCACTGTTTTCTCACTGTTAACAGTGACCCTCTTAAGCGGCTGCCAACAAGAATTCCAGAATCGTCCCACCCTTTCCCCCACTTACTCGCCAACCACTGCCAATACAGCAACCCTAACACCGACCTCAACAATCGTACCCACCGTAACCCCCACTCCCAGCAAAACTTTCACACCCACACTAACGCCACACCCAACTCTAACTTCAACTCCAACATCCACACCTGTCCCATCAAACCCAGCCGAGTTGTTTGAATTTTATGCATGGGGCGATCGCTTGGTAGACTGGAGCTTTCACTACATTAGCGAAGAAGGTATAGGTATGGACGAGAAAGTTAATTTTCTGACTGTTATGTTTGCTTTTCAGCTGCTAGATCGTGGTATTCATACAGAAAACATCAAATTTTTAGATAAAGACATTACGATGTATTATCTGAATGTTCAGCACGAATTTGATGATGTTCTTATACCTATGCGTCTGATTATTGGTGGTACTTATGGTATAGATGTGCCCCTTCGACAAATTCTTGCTGATGGATCAAGCTATGTAACGATACTTGAAAAGAAGTCAAATGAAATATTTGAGCCGAATAATATTCACCAAGATGCGCAGTTGCCATATGAAGAACGACAGATCATTTTTACAGATATGCTTTTGCAAGATTTTGAGCAATATTTAACTGAATTACCCAACCAGGTAATTTTATTCTCGGAACATCCGATTCTCTTTCCACAAGATGATTGGCCAAAATTCAAGCTTGATATGAGTAGGGTTAGCTCGATTGCTGCTCGTTATTTACCCTTTTTTGAATTAGATGTTTATGAACGAATTATTGCTCAAAGTGAAAACGCCAATGATTTAGCATCCTATCTATTGGCACACAAAGCTTTACCGAAAAATGAATATGTTTTTTCTGCCAGAGAATTGATATTTGTCACACCGTAATTGTTAACTTTTGGCTTATCTGTGGCAATAAAGCAAGGTAGAATCAATTTATGCCACGTTATGTTGAAGTAAGCATTAATCTCACTCAAATTAGCGGAACTTATCATTATCACCTGCCTCTTGAGCTAGAAGAACTTGTGCAGATTGGCTCACTCGTGGTTGTGCCTTTTGGAAAGCAGACCGTTCAAGGGGTGGTGCTTGATTTCAGCAATCCTCCATCAGATATGAAAACTCTGCCTATTGATAGTGTTTTGGATGAAGGCTCTGTCCTTACGCAACATCAGATTGACTTGGCAAAGTGGATTGCTGAAAGCACCCTCGCCCCATTGGGGGCATGCATTAGTTTGATGATTCCTTCGGGACTAAGCCAAAAGGCGGATATTTTAGCAAGCCTTATTCACAAGGATGGGGCAATTGAAAACCTGTCAGAAACACAGAAGCGCTTGCTATCTTTTTTACAAAAACGCGGATCCATGCGTGGCAGCCAACTAGAAGCCGCCTTTCGTCATATTAATTGGCGTTCAAGCCTACTGTCGCTCAAACAGAAAGGATATGTACAAACACAAAGTTTTCTACCGCCTGCTCGCATTAGCCCAAAGATCATCCGCAAAGCCCAACTAGCTATTCCACCTGAAAGGATTGATTATCTGGATTGTCAACTTGGGAGGAATGCTGAAATTGTTGAACGACGCAGAAATATCCTAAAGCTTTTGTCAAAGGATCCACTTCCCACTGATTTTTCCTGGATTTATGCCCAAACAGGTGCCAGCTATTCCGACCTCAAAAAACTTGCGGACGATGGTCTGATCTTGTTTAATGAGACTGAAATTTGGCGGGACCCATTGGAAAGCCTTGTTATACTCCCTTCGAAAGCTCCGGTATTAACCAGTGATCAGGCAAAAGTTTGGAATAAAATTCAACAAGCTTTGAATAACAGCACGGGTATAATGCCAAAACCAATCCTTTTACACGGCGTAACAGGCAGTGGGAAAACTGAAATCTACATGCAGGCTGTGGCAGAGGTTATCCGCAAAGATAAACAGGCAATTGTTTTGGTGCCAGAAATTGCACTGACTCCCCAAACCGTGCGCCGTTTCCTTGCCCGATTTCCAAATCAGGTTGGTATCTATCATTCAAGGCTATCAGAGGGGGAGCGCTATGACACCTGGCGAAGAGCTCGAAATGGAGACCTGAAAGTTGTGATTGGTGCGCGCAGTGCTTTGTTTATGCCCATGCCTGATCTAGGATTGATTGTCATGGATGAATGTGATCATGAATCCTATGATCAGGATACTCAATTACCTTATTATCATGGCGAGGAGACGGCTGAAGCATATGCTCGCCTTACAGGATCGCTTCTATTGTTGGGTTCTGCAACACCTCGCATCACACAGTACTATAAAGCCAAACAAGGAGAATGGGAGCTCTTGACTATGCCTCAACGAATTTTGGCTTTTCAAGCCCCTGATAATCCAGCCCTGACCTATCATGAGCTACCTAAAGTCGATGTAATCGATATGCGACAAGAATTGAAAGCAGGCAATCGCAGTCCTCTAAGCTTTGCCTTACAAAATGCATTAAAGACATCTCTGGACAAGGGAGAACAGTCGATCCTATTCTTAAATCGAAAGGGTAGTGCTACTTATGTGTTTTGCAGAGAATGCGGTTATGTGCTGACATGTCCCAGAGATGACCAACCACTGACATATCATGTTTCTCGCAGTTCTTTGATCTGTCATATTTGCAAATACTCACGTAACATGCCCAGTAAGTGCCCCAACTGCGGTAGCAGCCAAATCAGACAATTTGGGATGGGGACTGAAAAACTTGAGGAATTGGTAAAAGAACTCTTGCCTGCAGCTCGCACCTTACGCTGGGATGCTGATACAACCACCCAAAAAGGCGCTCATGATCTCATCCTGTCTCACTTTAGTGCACACCGTGCTGACATTCTAATCGGCACGCAGATGATTGCGAAAGGGCTTGATCTTCCACTTGTCACCTTGGTTGGAGTTGTTTTAGCTGAAGTAGGCTTGGGGTTGCCAGACTACCGTGCTCCTGAACGGACATTTCAGCTACTTACACAGGTTTCGGGTAGGGCTGGTCGCAGTCCATTGGGTGGAAAGGTGATATTACAAACGTACACACCAGAAAATTACGCTATTCAGGCAGCTTCCAAGCATGATTTTGACAGTTTTTATAATACTGAAATACAAAACAGACTTGAATTAAATTATCCCCCATACAAAAGATTGATCAGAATGGAAATTCGTCACCGTGATAATGCGCGCTGTGAATCCCTAGCAAATGAAATGGCGTTTTTGTTGCAATCTATCATTAAAGAATCACATTTGGCATCCACAAATCTAATAGGGCCTGTACCTTGTTATTACAATCGGTTGGGCGGACTCTACCGCTGGCAAATTATTATTCGTGGTCCTGATCCAGGCTTTGTGATCAAGGGAAGGTCATTCCAGGGATGGATCATCGAAGTTGATCCACCAAACTTGCTATAAAGAAATGTCAACCTGCTATAATTGGCATGTCGGAGTAATCAATGCATGTTTTACTTCATGAGTTCAATTAATAAGCTGATGTCCCAATGATTTTGCTTCCCTGTAAAGAGAGATAGTAAGTTTTTCTAAAGGATTAGAGAGGAAAATGACAGTGAGACAAGAAGTGTTGACCTGGAAAGATGTAAACAAGCTAATTGACCATCTTCTTCCCCAATTTCAACAAGAATTCGATACCATGTTACTGGTGACGAGTGGGGGATTGGTGCCTGGTGGCTTGCTGGCTGAAGCTATGAAAATCCAATTGGTTTTTATAGCCTCTGTCGATTTTCCTTCTGAAATGGAAGAAATGAAACGCACACGCCTGCTTGCCTGGCCTAAGTTTCTTCAGTTTCCCCCAGACAGCCAATTGCACGACCGTCGTATTTTAATTGTCGATGATGTTTGGGGATCCGGAAGGACTATCACGGCTGTAAAAAATCGCGTCAGCGCAGCTGTGGGCGATCCTTTTACCTGCGTTTTACATTTCAACCCCTATCGCAATCTGTTTGGCAATGGAAGACCGGACTACTTTGCTGCAACAACTGATGCCTATATTGTTTACCCATGGGAAATTGATCGTGGTAAACAAAATACTTTATTTTTGGATTACTCATTGTAATTAATATATTTAAGGAGAGAAATGCAAAAGATCATCCGCTGGTACGACTACATCACTATTAATATCTATTTTTTTGCTCTAACAGCCAGAAGTCAGGTGCTCACTCCGCTTTTGGTTCCGCTTCTCGTTCAGCAGTTTGTTGGTGAAGAAACCAAGGGCGCCAGTTATGGCAACTTACGCCTGTATTCTCTTATGATTGCCCTACTTGTTCAAGCTCTGATGGGTATGCTCTCAGATCGCAGCACCTCCAAATTCGTTAAACGCCGACCATTCATTCTTGTAGGGGCAATTCTTGAACCATTGGTTTTTATAGGTATTGGCATTATTGCAGCAACTATGGAAGGCAATGCGGGGTATTGGGCTTTGTTTGCAGCCATTATTGTGTCCATGATCACTTCTAATACAGCCCATGGGGCAGTACAAGGACTGATACCAGACCTGGTACCTGAATCCCTGCGTGGACGATTTTCGGGCGTAAAAGCTTTCTTTGAACTCCCTGCTCCCCTTATTTTTGTTTCGTTTGTTATTTCAAAGATGATTTCTGCTGGGAACCTTTGGGCTGCGCTTATCACATTGATTGCGGTTGTGTTGATATGTGCAGGCTTGACCATGCTGGTGCGGGAAAAACCGCAAGAAAAATCACCTTACCCGATGGATTGGAAACCTATTCTAAGACTTCTGGCGATGACAGCTGCCTTCACGGTCATCATCCTTGGGGCTGGCCAATTAGTAAAATTCTTGGTTGGCTTATTTTCAGACATGTCCCAACTTATTGGAAATATCTTAACAGGATTAGTGGCTCTCATAGGAATGGCAATTGCAATCGGCTTAGGCACCTGGGTAAGTTTGGCGATAAGCCTGGGCGGTGAAACGAAAAAAGACCCTTCGTTTACTTGGTGGGTCATTAACCGACTGGCATTTTTAGTCGGAGCAACTAACCTGGCGGGCTTCGTCCTTTACTTTATTCAAGAAAAATTCAATCTTCAAGGAGAGAAAGCTGCCACACCAGCTAGTTTATTAACCATGTTTGTTGGAGTTGCCATACTCATCTCTTCACTGCCTGCAGGTTGGTTAACAGATAAGTTTGGTAAAAAACCCTTGATCATGTTCAGTGGCATATTAGCAACAATAGGTACTGTTTTGGTCACCACTTCAAATGGTATGACGATGCTTTATGTGGGTGGACTATTGATCGGTTTGGCAGTGGGTATATTTTATGCAGCCAACTGGGCACTGGGAACTGAGGTTGTACCGAAGGAACAGGCCGGGCGGTATTTAGGGCTTTCTAATGTTGCTGGGGCAGGCGCAGGGGCGATTGGTGCTTATATTGGCGGCCCTATTGGTGACGGCAGGGGATATGTATTATTGATGACCATATATGGCATTTTGTTTTTAGTGTCCATTTTTGCATTATATGGAATAAAGAAACCCAAAAATGTATAGTCTGCTAAGACTAACCTGAGCTTTACAATTCTTTAAATTCAGAGTCTGCCACGATGAAGGGCAGACTCTATTTATGTCACCACCTCTTTGGACCCTGTTTTAATTACTAGACTTGTAATGGATTGGCTCTACTTGACGGTTTGATTTAGCGCCAAACTGAGCCACTCCTTCTGGATAATAAAACCTTTGACGCAAATTCCAGGTTAGAGGTCCATGAAAACGGTATCCCTGATAAGTTCCCCAGAATTGACAAACGCGAAACCAAATAATACTGATGATATTCTTTGAAAGCTTACCTTGCTGCTTTGCATATTTAAAGTCTTTTAAAATATTCCTGGAAGATAAGCGTAAAAAGTCTAGTAGACCAAAACGCTCATGAATGTAAATATGTTTAAATGCAATTGCCTCGCGTTTATAGCGGTTATAGACTGCTTTTGGAGTTTCATGATGGATATGGACAATTTCAGCCTCAGGCTCATAATGGATTTTATACCCCTGGTTCAATATTCTCTGTGCCCAGTCCAAATCTTCTAAGCCAGGCAAGGTCTCATTATAGGGATGTTGAAGTGCTAGAGATTTTCTCAAGGCTGCATTCGCATTGTTACAAAATGCATTTTCTTGATACATTTGCGTTGAGTCTGGATACCACGCAACAAAAATCTGATGTTCAGAAAATTTTGTATTTTCACCCCCGCGTTGCTTACCATAGGTCAATGCAATCTTTTGGTCTGAAAATGGTGCCAGTAGTTTTTCAAGCCAGTCCGGATAGACCGGATAGACATGAGCGCTTGCGAATACTAATAATTCTGAAGCAGCATGTTGAATACCCAAATTGAGGGACCGACCAAAAGTGAAATCTTGAGGAGCAATCTTTATGATTTTGGCTGGGTATTGAGAGGCAATTTTGAGCGTATCATCGTTAGAGCCTGAATCCACAAGGATAATTTCAACATTCTTCAGGGTCTGGTGTTGAATACCTTCCAACAAGCGTCCCAGATGTTTTTCTTCGTTGTGGGAACGGATGATGATTGAACAGGCTGGGGTTTCCAATAAAGTACCTCTTTAAAAACTAATTTCCTTTGTCCTGAGTTTACTGCACAGGAAATAGTATTATACAGTAATAATACCCTCTTACTATCCTTTGTAACTCTATTTTTAAAATAAAAAGACAGCAACACCTGGTTGCTGTCTATATGTTGATTAGAACAGGTCAACTGCTTATTACTTTCCCTTATGGGCAATGCGGTCAACAATCACAGCCAGAACCAATACAGCACCACGGACGATGTATTGAATGGATATATCAATGCCCATAAGGTTCATACCACTAGTTAACGACATCATAACCAGGGCACCGACAATGGACCCAGTCACCTTACCCACACCACCAGCAGCTGATACACCACCGACAAATGCAGCTGCGATGGCATCCGTCTCAAAGCCTAAGCCTGCAGTCGTTGTGGCTGATTGTAGACGAGAGGCATACATGACACCAGACAAAGCCGAGAGCATGCCCATTGCACCGAAAACGATGAAAGTGATTCTTGGAACGCTAATACCACTGAGTTCTGCTGCCTCAGGATTACCCCCAACCGCATAAATATGACGCCCAAGCGGGGTTTTGGTTGTAATAAATTGAAATATTGCTACCACTAACAAGACAATCAATAAGCTGTATGACAAACCGTTATATCCTGAAAGCACCCACGAGATGTAACCGATAACTGCCGACACAAGAACAAGTTGAAGCATGAACATCCCACTTGAAGGAACGGCAAAATTATATGACATCTTGGTCTTACGGGTCTTGATTGCACTAAAAATATATGCAATAATTCCAACAACTCCGATTAACAAAGTCACTTTGTGATTTTTATCCAGTATCCCGATAGAAGGCATGTCAGGAATAAAACCATTGCCGATTGCATTGAAAATCTTATCCTTGATGATAATTGTTCCAGTACCCATGGTTACCAACAATAAAGCACCTCGGTATATTAAACCAGCAGCCATTGTTGACACAAAGGCTGGCACACCCAGTTTTGCTATTGGAGAAGCCGTTAATAACCCGGATAAAATTCCTAAAATTATCACCATCGGGATCACGGTATATACTGGTAAGCCCCATTTCGTCAATGCAATTGCAGCAAAGGCACCCAAAAAGCCCGCCAGATACCCGACTGATAATTCAATATGGCGAATGACGATGATGAGGGTCATGCCCACAGCCAGCACCGCAATATATCCCATTTGATTCAAGAGGTTGCTAATATTTCTTGAAGAGATGAAAACCCCATCGGTTGTGATTGTAAAAAATGCCATTATTGCAATTAAGGCAATAAACATGAAATATTCACTGATATTTGATGTCAACATCTTAAATATTTCGGTAAAGATTGATTCTTCCTTCTTAGTAATGATTTCCTCTGACATGGCTAATCTCCTCAATAATCAATTGCCAATTCCATAATTTTTTCCTGCGTGGCTTCCCCAATGGGCAATTCACCATTGATCTTTCCTGCAGACATTACATAAACACGATCACTCATCCCAAGGACTTCTGGCAGTTCAGATGAGATCATAAGAATGCTCATTCCTTTTTCGACCAATGAATTCATGATAGTGTAAATCTCGTATTTCGCCCCAACATCAATGCCTCGTGTTGGCTCATCCAAAATCAATACGCCAGGTTTGACAAACAACCACTTACCCAATGAAACTTTCTGTTGGTTGCCACCACTAAGGTTTCGGACTTTCTGTTCGATGGTAGGAGTTTTGATATTTAAATCTTTCCTATAAGAAGTGGCGATTACAATCTCTTCGTTCTGATTAATGACACCATTCTTAGCAATTTCTTGTAAGTTAGCTAATGTAATATTCTGTTTTACATCCTGGATCAAAATCAATCCGTTGCCTTTGCGATCCTCGGTAACATAGGCTAGTTCAGCCTTGATTGCATCATGTGGATCTTTGAATTTGAGCTCCTGACCTTTAACCCAAAGGCTGCCGCTCAGTCGATAATGATCTGGATTGCCAAAAATACTTTTAGCTAATTCTGTTCGTCCCGACCCCATCAAGCCGGCAATGCCAACGATCTCTCCAGCCCTAACATTTATATTTACATTTTTGAGGATATCTCGCCCAAGAGCGGGAGAATACGCACTCCAATTTTGCAGTTCTAATACGACATCCCCAATTTGTATATTCTCTCGTCTTGGGAAAATATTATCAATTGAGCGTCCCACCATATTTTTAATCAAAACCGGTTCAACGAGTTGATTCTCACGGTTATCAAGTGTACAAATTGTCTTACCATCCCGTAAAACGGTAACAGTATCTGCAATGGCTAACACTTCTCGTAATTTATGAGAAATTAAAATACAGGTGACTCCTTGATTCTTCAGACCTTTGATTAACCCTAACAGGTTATCACTGTCAGTTTCGTTAAGTGCAGCAGTAGGTTCATCAAGAATTAGAATTTTAACTTCCTTCTTGAGCGCTTTGGCGATTTCAATAAGCTGTTGCTTTCCAACGCCCAGTTCCTTAACCTTGGTGGCTGGGTTGACATCCAAACCTACTTTTTTGAGAACCTCAACTGCCTGAACAATGGTCTCGTTTGAATCAATTACCATCCCTTTTGTGATTTCATTTCCCAGAAAAATATTTTCATAGACAGATAATTCTGGGACTAGTGCCAGCTCCTGGTAAATAATCGCAATTCCCGCTTTCTCACTATCGCGAATACCATTATATTTTTGAAGTTCACCCTCGACATAAATGTCACCAGTATACGAACCAAAAGGATGAACGCCGCTGAGCACCTTCATCAATGTTGACTTGCCAGCACCATTTTCCCCAACCAGACAATGAACCTCCCCTTTGGTAACACTGAAGGTAACATTATCGAGTGCTTTTACACCGGGAAATTCTTTGGTGATGGACCTCATTTCTAGAATAGGTGTATCCATGAGTATCTCCAACTAAAAAACATGAATGAATTGAATGACAACTACGTTAATAATAATTTTACTTCAGAAAAAGAAATTTTCGAGACTAAAATTAAAAATTTATTTATCAAAACAATTTTCTGACTAGAAAATTTTTTTTAAGATAACTCTTATCGTCATGCTAATTAAAAGAATTTTTCAATCTTATCCTTGGCCACAATAACAGCAGGTTTTCTACTAATAGACGAGGATTTGTATAAATATCCAGTTGTTTCAAACCATCCTCAAGTGAGGTCATCACAAATTGAGCTGTATTTAGATCAGTTTTTTTTGCCACAATGTGGATTATCTTCTCTAGATCCAAATTAGCCAAGGGGGAGTCTGCTGCTGAAGTGACGATTAGAACATCTCTCCAAAAGCTGAGCCATATGCTTATGATTTCTGAGACTTCCTCACGTATTCCATGACTATGTTTGAAAATATGGTCAACATACGCAAGCCGCTCACGGCGGTTGGCTTGAAGAATATCTGCTAATTCATCTAATAAGCGTTTCCGGTTTGCCATCGCTTGTGGATCATGATATAGCTGCAAGGCAGCTCCTAATCTTCCAGAAGTGACATGTGCCAGAAGGCGCGCATCCATGGGGTTCAGTCTTTTTTCACTGATAAGAACCTTTTCAGCCTCAATAACGGGCATTGGACGCAGGCGCAAAACCTCACAACGCGATGATATGGTTGATAAAAGGTTTTCCTGCGCATCCGCAGTTAGTATTAGAACTGCTTTTGGTGGTGGTTCTTCAAGTGTCTTGAGCAAGGCATTGGATGCACCAGCAGTTGCTTTTTCAAAATCGAGAATGAGGGCAGTACGATAACGTGCTTGATAGGGTGCTAACACCAAAGAGCGCTCCAATGAACGAATCTGGTCTATCCGAATATCTTTGTGCCCTTCTTCTGCTGTGATAACCGCCAAGTCAGGAAACTCTTGTCGATCAATCTGCTGACAGGTTGTGCATACACCACAAGGAATTCCTGATCCAATCGGGGTTGGGCAATTCAATGCTTTAATAAATGCCAAAGCTAGCGTGCGTCTCCCAACTCCTTTAGGTCCCGTAAGTAGATAAGCATGGCGCAGCTTTTCAGGCTGAGTATGTTCTCTGAGCATCGCAACTGCACTCTCATTTCCATAGATATCCCAAGTCATGCTTAAATTGTAGTCGAGTAAAGCCCTGCTGACAACTGTCATTTTTCAAAATGTTAGCGTTTTATAGTAATGTCCCCTTTGCGTTAAGTTAAAATGTCC
>CAZJLN010000006.1:18732-30094 GCA_964546745.1 uncultured Anaerolineaceae bacterium | reverse complement strand
AATAAAAAATGGATAAATCTGACTCACTTTTACAGAAAAAAGGTTGCGTAATCAAGGGGTTTTTAAGGAATAATAAAGATATCAATATAAATTAATAAAATATGTATATTAGAAATATTTATTATTACTTAATAAATATTGAATATAATTGAAAGTAAACTTGACAAAATATAATAATCTGATATGATATTAACTAGATATCTCTATTCTGTGTCATCTATGATTTTCTGGAGGACGAAAATGAAAACACACACAATTAAAATTAACGAATCTATAGACTCAGTCTGTATTACGAATTATGGCAATCTAAGCATTTTAGGAAAAGATTGTTCAGAGTTAATCGCGACTACACTTCATGAACAGGATACAACGATTGTCGAATCTAATAACATTCTCTATGTTACATCTATGAGTAATTGTGACATCACATTGCCGAAAGAATTATTCATTTCGATTGAAAAAGGATTAGGCTCGGTAAAAATTTTCAACATAACTGGTGAGATAAAAATCGAAAAGCTACCTGGCAGCGTATTTATGGAAAATGTACATTCTGTTTCAATAGGGAGAGTAGGCGGTAATTGTTCTTTACATAAGGTTGACCAAGAAGCTAAGATTGAGAAAATTGGTGGAAATTTTATCGGTGAAAATTTTCAGGACCTGATTATTGAGAAATTAGGTGGAAATTGTTTACTAAAAAAAAGTTCTGGCAGAGTCTCAATAAGGAAAGTTGGTGGAGATTTTTCTGCTACTGAAATGACAGGTGAGGTTTTTGTTGAAAAAGTTGGTGGAGATCTTTATTCCGACCGATGTTCATTTGGTGTTGTACAAAACGTAGGGGGAGATGTCACAACAGCCTTGAAAGGTGAAGTAAATTCCACAACTCTTCGGGCAGGAGGAGACTTAAAACTTTATCTGCCTAATGACATCTCTGATTTTTCATTAAGTTGTTTAACGAATGGCGATATCAACATTGCAGCTTTTGGGATTGATGAAACATTCACTGATGGAATTTTTCAGAGGACATTTGGTACCCCAACCAATAATATCGAGGTAAAGGCAGGGGGTGATATTGAAATCCTTGATACACCATGGCAGGAAACTCATCAGGTCAGTGATTTTTCTTTGCATTTCGATAATATTGATACACGCATTGATGATACGATCCATGAACAGATTAAAAAAGCTACAGACATGGCATCAAAAAAGGTAGAGGAAGCACAACGAAATCTTAGTGAACTGCAATCAAAAATGAACGCGAAATTTGAAGATTTAAGGAATTTAAATGTGACTCCCCCTGTTCCACCTGTCATCAATCTTAAAAAAGGTGCAACTGATGAGGAAAGGTTATTAATTCTAAAAATGTTGCAGGAAAAGAAGATTACTGTAGATGAAGCTGAAAGGTTGTTTCGATCACTTTCTAAGTGATTTTGGAGGACAGAATGACTGAAAATCTGGCTCGCAATAAATTATTACAAATGATCGAAAATGGAGACATCTCCGCTGATGAAGGATTGAGATTGCTCAATGCAATTGAAGCCGGTGAAACCAAAGAGAAATATGAAGAGGAATTTGTTGAGTCATTTGATCAAAATAATGTTTCTCATGATTTGGGCAGTGATACTCAACCAATAACACCAAAAATTTCTACCTCAGCCTTAGAACCAAAAGAAATTAAAAAATCTCACCTTTGGTGGATCATTCCTTTTGCTATCGGCTTGCTCTTAACTATTGCTGGCGTCGTTTGGATGTATCAAGGATATGTCAATAAGGGTTTAGGTTGGGGTTTCTGGTTATCTTGGATACCTTTTGGCATTGGGATATTGATTATGGTAATTTCAGCTGCAACCAGTAAATCTAAATGGATTCATATAAAAGTCCATGAAAAACACGGTGAAAAACCTGTGCACTTTACATTAGCCTTTCCACTTCCAATCAAATTATCAAAATGGTTCCTAAAGAACTTTGGAAATAAGGTGATAAAGGACAAGAATGTACCCATAGATTCATTGATTGAAGTGTTGGATTCTGATATTTCTAAAGAAGAGCCTTTTTACATTCAGGTAGATGATGACGATGATCAAGTAGAAATCTATATTGCCTAGGCGGATTGATAATTAAACTTGAAATTATTGAGATTTAAGATTGAAATAGTTATAAGCAGCATTTGCTAGATTGGCAAAAAGTACATTGACAGGGTCAAATATCGCCTGGACTGAGTGATACGTAAAGATTGACAGAATAAAATCACCACCAGGTGAAAAAATTATTCCGACATCTCCGATTGTATGAATATATCCATCATCAACTTCATACGCCCAGCCATGTTTATGAGCGACCGTAGTTCCTGCTGGAACACCAGCTTGCAACAAAACCCCGATTTTGTTATTACCTAAGAATTCAACCATCAAATTACATTCTGATTGAGTAATCTCTCCTGGAAAGGCCGCCATTAAGCTTCCCCCACCATATTCAGAACAGTAATAAATATCCTGTAACAAGAGTCCCATATCTTTTGGTGTTGTCTGGTTATAAACATCTGGTCCTGTGTTGATATCGGTTCTCTGGTTTGCAGGCGTTTCAAACCGCTGGAGCAGAACTGATCCGGGAGAGAAGAAACCAGCCCAAAAGGTATCTATCAGTCCTAACTTCTGCATGTCTTCAGTCACAACTAGCGGCGCCAGGTTGGGATCAATGACTTTAGTTGCTAAAGCATCAGTAGAATCATTATCAGACAGATCAACCATATCTGCGATTAATTTAAGGTTGTCATCCGAAATTGGTTCTTCAAGTAATCTAAAAGCAGTTACTAGTACAGGGATTTTTATCGTAGACCAAGCGGAAAAGGATATGTTTTCAGGTAGTTGTTCCTTAAGATCCTTTCCATAAACGAAATTTAACCTCTGATTATTATTCAAATCCTGAAGATATATTTCCACGATCCCGTCATAAATTGAAGCATCAATAATATCTTTCATCATAATAGCTAACAAATCTATGGGGGGTCTGTTGCTGCTAGTACGTTTTAAGGCTAACGTAATAGAGCGTTTGTCTGATGAACCTAATGCTTGTGCAATGAGTAATGCACTTTTTTCAATATCCAGCTCTGTGCCTGGAACACCTAAATTAAATATAGTCTCTCCTGGTATTGGCATAGGTGGTGTTGCGGGTAGGTCATAACGTGGAGCAATATCGTCCTGCAAAAATCGTAATATCCTTTCATTATCGATATTCGCTTGCAAAGGAATATTTAGAATTGATTTTTGCCTATCCCATAGATAATTCCAAAAACCTAACCAAAATGATTCAGTAGTTCGCTGTTTATCAGCAGAAGCTAACATGCTGTCTAACTTGATTTCAAATCCAAGATTTGCCGGACGTACTTGGATTAAGGAATCTCCATAATACATTTCAATAGGAGCCATATAAATATTAAGCAGCCGGTTAGATGATTCCTCAAAAGTCAGCTCACCCACATCAACATCAGCAATTTTCAACCCAGGTTGGAACCCTGCACGAATTTGGCTGAACTTTACCAACTGGACGATTAACAGGAAAACGGCTAAGATAATGAAGCCAATTCCAATCCATCGTAACAAGGAAAACGAAGAATTTCTTCTTGACTTTACTTTAGGCATAAATTAAATTCTAACATGCTCTTGTGAGCTTATCAAAAATCATTAATTTAGTTTGGTGAAATTTTCTCATACTGTTATAATAATTGTGAGGTAGGTGAAATATGAAAACTCAAGCAAAACCGAAGATCCATATCCTAACAATCCTCGCAGGGGTTCTTCTAATGGGAATATTAATTACCTTAGTAGTTTTATTGATGCAACTCGGAAATCAAGAAAATACAGAAATACCAGAACAGCCCACAACAGTGCTTACGATTATCCCTGCACCTACCAAAACTCAAGTAATTACAGTACCAACAACCTCAAATACTTCAACGCCTGAACCAACTGCCACATTAATTCCAAACACAATTGGAGTAGGAGCATACATAAAAGTAACTGGTACAGAAGGGGTTGGTCTTCGGATTCGTTCCGCTGCTGGAACTACATCCGAAGTACTATTCCTGGCTATGGATGAAGAAGTTTTCCTAATTATAGGTGGACCTGTGGAAAAGGACGATTACACCTGGTGGCAATTGGAAGCTCCTTATGATAAAACCCGAACGGGTTGGTGTGCAGAACCTTTTATTACGATTATTGAACAAGAAGAACCTTAATAAGCAATGAGTATTTTGCCAATAGAAAACTAAATTATCTTACCAATCACATCGAGGATTCTTGATTATTTATGAATCTAATTACTAAGAGAGAAAGTAAAGATCACAATAATAAAAATAGAAATCCATCTGATTCCTTTAATAAGGATCAACCGAATTTTGTAACCATTCGGATTTCTTACCAAGTTTCTCAATCAGTCGGTATGCAACGCACTCACAATGAAGATGCGCTTTTTGCCTCCTGTCAGACTTATCAAAATTCTGATTCACCAATGTCCATTGGAATTTTTATAGTCGCAGATGGAATGGGTGGTCATGCTAATGGTGAATTGGCAAGTGCTCTAGCAATAAAAAATGCACGTAAATGTCTAGCTGAAGAAATTGACTCCTTATTAATTAATTTCGAAGAAAAAAAAGATATTCATGACATCCTGCAAAAGGCTATTTACTTGGCACAAGAATCTGTGGTTAATAAAGTGCCTGACGGAGGGACAACTTTAACTGCTGCTTGTGTTATTAATCATCAGATTACTTTTGCTCATGTAGGTGACTCCCGACTATACTTGATCACAATGGATGGGAATATGACACAACTCACCCAAGATCATTCCCTGGTGAAACGGCTGGTTGAGTTGGGTCAAATAAGTCCAACTGAGGCATTATCTCATCCTCATAAAAATGTGCTCTTTCGTGCTTTAGGTCAGACAGAGGCATTCAAAGTAGATATTGATACTTTCGAAGTGCACGAACCTTGTTTGCTATTACTTTGTTCTGATGGTCTTTGGGGACAAGTACCAGATTCTCAAATGATAGAGATAATTTCCCGTCACAATTTCAATCTAGATGCTTGTGATGAGCTGGTGAATTATGCTAATCAGATGGGAGGACCTGACAATATCAGTGTCATACTTGCAAAAATCGAAAATGGAGGCTCATAGGATTATGGTACCTGAGATTTCAAATCGAAAATATCGTATTCTTGTCGTTGATGATGAAAAGCGAATGGTTGGTTTTATCCGCCTAAATTTGGAGCATGACGGTTTTGATGTGCTTGAAGCTTTCAATGGAACACAAGCAATTAACCGATTGAGAGAAAGTCTGCCTGACTTAATCCTTTTGGATGTGATGATGCCGGATTTAGACGGTTTTGAAGTTCTTCGTATGATTCGTGAGGTAAGCGCAGTTCCTGTAATTATGTTAACTGCAAAGGGTGAAGAGAATGATAAGGTTAGAGGATTAGAGTTAGGGGCTGACGATTACATCACTAAACCTTTTAGTCCTAGAGAGCTGGTAAGTAGAATTCGGGCTGTATTACGACGTGGTGCTTCATTAGATGATGAAGAATCTAGCAAAATTGATGTAGATGGTCGCCTGGTAATGGATTTTGGTCGGCACGAAGTTTGGGTAGATGGGGACCTGGTAAAGTTGCGCCCAACGGAGTATCGCTTACTTTATCACTTAGTAAAAAATGCGGGATGGGTTCTCACCCATGATCAAATTTTAACCAAGGTATGGGGTTATGAATATCAAGATGAACCCCACTATGTTCGTTTATATATTAATTATCTGCGTAAAAAATTGGAAATAGACCCAACGAACCCGAAATACATTTTGACAGAACGTGGAGTGGGTTATCGATTTGTTGATTACAAGCGTGAACAAATGGAGAGATAAATAAGACCTACTAATGTGTCAAAGTAAGATCAAATTATGTATAATTAAACAATAATTTTTCTTATTCGTTAAATAAGCTGATTTCTAGCCCATGTTTTTTTTCAACAATTGTGAGGTAACCATGACAAAAGACAAAGGTAAGACAGACGAGCAGAAAAAATCTGCAAAGAAAGTCAAAGAAAGCAAAGAATCCATCCCAAATGAAAAGTCAATAAGTGCCGACATTTCTATGAAAAAAGAAGGCAAAGGAATGTCAGATAAAGAGTATGAGAAGGAATTGCGCCGTCTCCAAGTTGAGCTTGTTAAGCTTCAAGGATGGATCAAAGAGAAAGGGTTGAAGGTCATTGTGCTTTTTGAGGGACGTGATGCTGCTGGAAAGGGCGGTGTCATTAAACGGATTACAGAGACTCTTAATCCCAGAATTGTACGTGTAGTTGCCTTGGCAACACCTACCGAACGAGAGAAAACCCAATGGTACTTTCAACGCTATGTGGCACATTTTCCTGCAGCAGGAGAAATGGTTTTGTTTGACCGGTCCTGGTACAACCGTGCTGGTGTGGAACGAGTGATGGGATTTTGTACCCAAGAACAAGTGGAAGAATTTTTCCGCAGCGCGCCTGAATTTGAACGAATGCTTATTCGCTCTGGAATAATCTTGATTAAGTATTGGTTCTCGGTGAGCAACGAGGAGCAGGAAAAACGGTTCCAGGCAAGGATCGATGACATCACGAGACGATGGAAGCTAAGCCCGATGGACCTGGCTTCAAGATCGAAATGGGTGGAATACTCCAGGGCAAAAGATGAGATGTTTAAATTCACTGATACCAAGTTATCCCCGTGGTATGTAGTTAACGCTGATGATAAAAAGAAGGCAAGGTTAAACTGCATTCGTCATTTACTAAGTAAAATTCCTTATGAGGATTTAACTCCTGAACCGATAAATCTTCCCCCACGGCAAGAAGATCTAGGTTACGTTCGCCCCCCAATTACCGATCAGACTTTTGTGCCTGACCAATATTGTTAGCCGTCCCCAATCACAAAGAGTTGTTACTTTATACATTCATCTCCCATTTAGGAGATGAATGTATTTGATGTAATTAAATAGCTTGGTCAGCGAATCCCTTATCGTCTTTACCAGCTGACTTCGCAGCTGCTATAGCAGCATTTCCGTCACTTCAAGTAACTGCCAGGAAAGATAGTTAAAAGCCCGATGCATTTAATCTCCAGCATTTTCCAATTGCATTTGGTCTATTTTTTTTCAAGTAAAGAAAAGCGATCTAGCGAAAATCAACTTAAATATTTAATAATTTCTTTGTGTTAAACAAGGTTATCTGAGCTAATTCTTCCGTGCTAATGTTTTGCAACTGGGCAACTTCGGTTGCAATAAGTGGAATATATGCAGGTTCATTGCGCCTTCCTCGCCAAGGATGAGGGGTAAGAAAAGGTGCATCTGTTTCCAGCAAGAGTGAAGATAATGGCAAATGGGAAACTAATTCCTTCCTTTCAAGTGCATTCTTGAAGGTCACTGGTCCTGTGATGCCAATCATAAAATTCATCTCGATAGCAGTTAATGCTATTTCTAATTTATCGCTAAATGAATGGAAGACCCCAGGAAATTGCCTTAGCCGACTTTCCAAGGGTAGGTTTTTTACCCACTCAGAAAGGATGGGTAAGAGATCAGAGGAGGCATCACGATTGTGAATCAGCACAGGCAACTCCAATTCACGAGCTAATTTTAGCTGTTCAAGAAATACTTGATATTGAATTTCTCTTGGGGTGTGATCTCGATAATAATCCAAGCCAATTTCACCAATCGCAATTACAACATCATCTTTGGCTATTTCCAACAATGATTGATAACTTGATGAGTTCCATAGGTAGCCGTAATTTGGATGAAAACCGACAGCTGCATAGATAAAGTTTGAGAATTGATGGGCTAATGAAACCGCTTTTTGGCTTGAGGTTAGGTCAATCCCGGGATTGATAATTATCGATAATCCAGCTACCTTGGCACGATAAATAACCTCTTCTCGATCATTATTAAAAGTATCAAAGTCAAGATGGCAGTGTGTGTCGGAGAAAAGATTCAAAATTCACCTCAAACCTTTAACAATTATAACAGGCATAATCCCCGAATATTAAAGGTAGAATTAGGGCGAAATGAACCAGAGGATGACGCAATGCGCATAGCTATAGCATTAAGTGGCGGAATTGATAGCATGGTCGCTGCTCAATTGTTGAAAGAGCAGGGACATAATGTGTATGGGATTTATATGCATCTCTGGAACAGCTCCAATGATCTGAATAACGATGAACAAGAGTATGCAAATGCTATAAAGGCTAGTGAAACCGTTGGCATCCCTCTTGAAACAGTCGATTTTAGCAAGGAATTCAAGCAAGAAGTTGTAGATTGTTTTATCCAGGAATTGGCGAAAGGAAAAACTCCAAATCCTTGCGTTATCTGCAATAAATTAATCAAATGGGGTCGATTGTTAGATCATGCGCTCAATCATGGAGCAGATTTACTTGCAACAGGTCACTATGCTAGGCTCATTCGGGATGATTTTGGAAAATACATGCTATATAAAGGCATTGATAAGAGTAAAGATCAATCTTACGTTCTCAGTACCCTAAAAGATATTGTTTTGAGTCATATGTGCCTGCCACTTGGTGCCTTAACAAAAATATCTGTTAGAGAAATTGCCAAAGGCATAGGCTTAAATACTGATCAAATTCGAGAATCACAAGACTTGTGCTTTTTGGCTAAAAGTAGACAAGATGAATTCTTGCGCGAATATGCACCTGAGATTTTACATCCCGGTCCGATCATTAATCTTGATGGGCTTGTAATTGGAGAACATCGAGGGCTTCCTCTCTATACAATTGGCCAAAGAAAAGGATTGGGTATAGCTGCTGAACAACCTTATTTTGTCAAGGAAAAAAGTATTGAGCGTAATGAATTAATTGTTACTTTTTCAGATCATCTACCCAAGTTTGCTTTGGTTGCTAAAGAGGCAAATTGGATTGGATCTTTTCTTCCTGATCCAACCGAAAGATACCAAATAAAAATCAGATACAAAGCTAAACCTGTTTTGGGAAGAATAAGGGTATGTCAAAATTCTCTTTTTACAGTACAATTTGATGAAGGCTTGCGAGATATCACACCTGGCCAGATTGTTGTTGTCTATAATGGCGACCGTTGTTTGGGTAGTGGTGAGATTGTCAGAGCTGAAAGTATTGAAAATATTAGTGAGGTTAATTAAATGCCAGTTCCTTCTATAGTGTTAGGTATTGCAATAGCGATTTTGTTAGGGGCAGTATTCCACCTTTGGAAAGATGGGGGACTTTGGAAATTAATCTTGTATTTGGTACTCAGTCTAGTCGGATTCTTTATTGGGCACAGAGTAGCTTTATCTACAGGTATTTCCTTCCTTGATGTAGGTCAATTACAAGTTGGGATGGGCATTATCGGCAGTGCAGTTGCTTTGTTGGTTGGCCATTGGCTGGCTTTAATTCAAGTTAAATCGCCTGAGAATCAATGAGCTGGGTTCAATATGGTGAGACAGCTGCAGAAGGGGATTTGGTTCAGCTTCTTGGAAGTGGTTATAAAAGTCATATAGTTCTTCTGCGACATGGGGAAATTTTTCAAACGCATCGTGGTGTGATTAAGCATGATGATATCATCGGAGAAAGTTGGGGAAAAAGGTTGTCATCCCACCAGGGTAATCCATTTTACTTAATGCAACCAGGTATTTCAGACTTAATTAAGAATATTAAACGGACCACTCAAATTCTTCATCCCAAAGATATTGGTCTGATAATCATGACAATGGGTATTGGACCTGGATATAGGGTTTTAGAAGCTGGATCAGGTTCTGGAGGATTAACAACTGCCTTATCCTATTTTGTGGGACCATCAGGTCATGTCTTTTCTTATGATCGCAACCCTGAATTTCAAAAGCTAGCTAAAGCTAACCTTGCCAAAGTAGGCATGGATAATAATGTTACCTTTAAGATTGGCAACGCGGGTGATGGTTTTGAAGAGCATGGACTGGATGCCATTTTTCTTGATTTACCAAATCCTTATGATTATATAAAGCAAGTCAAATCTTCTCTGAAACCTGGCGGTTATTTTGGAACGATTATTCCAACTGTCAATCAGGCATCTTTGATTCTCGAACAATTAAAAATTGAAAAATTTGCTTTCATCGAAATGTCTGAAGTATTATTGAGACACTATAAAACTGATTGGGATAGATTGCGTCCAACAGATCGAATGGTGGCTCATACTGGATATCTAGTCTTTGCACGATCGTTTTTTGATTTTACAGATATCGATGAATGTGTTGAGGATCTCAATTGACTTTGATAGACATTTTCTTTTCCCTTGATGAAATCCCCCAACGATTACAAGAAACCCATTTTTCCATGCTTGACTATGGGGATAACAACCCATTTCCAAAAAATCATCATATTCAAAAATCCGCTGCAGTATTGATGCCTTTGGTGTATTGGGAAGGGGAATGGCATTTACTCTTTACGCGTAGAACTGACTCGGTTGAAGATCATAAAGGTCAAGTTTCTTTTCCGGGCGGTGCTGTCGATCCGACTGATAGGGATATTATTGACACTGCTTTAAGAGAAACCTATGAAGAAATCGGAATCAAACCTGAGGATGTAAAAATCTTGAGTTCGCTCAAACCACGGGAGCTTGTTTCTGGATTTTTTGTTACCCCAATAATTGGGGTAATTCCTTATCCTTATCCTTTTTCCTTATCTGTTAATGAGGTAGCTCGAATATTTACGATCAGCCTCAGTTGGCTTGCAGATGAAGAAAATCGATTCATGAAACCTCATACTTTTATGGGGCAGGAATTTCAAGTCTTGTATTATCGAACCTATGATACTGAGGTTCTTTGGGGGGCAAGTGCTAGCATGACATTAGAGCTGCTAGATATCCTTTCCAGAAAATAAAAAATCGACCGAATTTCCGGTCGATTTTATTAACTATATTGAAGGAGAAATTATTCAGCTTCTTCTTCTTTCTTACCTTTTTCCATTACTTCTGGCTCTTCAGTCATCTCACCAGCAGTTTCAACTTCTTGCTCTACATAAGTGATTGAAACGATTACGTCCTCTGCGTCTGTCAGAACCTCAATATTCTCACCCAGATTTAAGTCTTTGACGTATATCACATCTTCAACGATTTCTAATCCCGTCACATCGACTTCGATTCGCTCAGGCAAATACTGTGGAAGACACTCAATTTCGAGCTCATTCATACTCTGAACTATCACAATGTCCGTGTTCTTGCTGATAGGTGCCACACCAACTAACTCAATAGCAACTGTGGTTCGTAGCTTCTCGGTCATCGAGATTGCCAAGAAGTCTACATGCAGCAAATTACCATAAATGACATCGCGTTGTCGATCACGAACGATGGCAGTGTGTTTTTCG
>CAZJLN010000006.1:0-18722 GCA_964546745.1 uncultured Anaerolineaceae bacterium | reverse complement strand
AGGTTAACTTGCCAATAGTAGTTGTTGCTATCTTCTGATCCATTTGGATTGGAAGAGCTTCAATATGACGACCATAAATAACACCAGGCAGAAGACCTGCACGGCGGATTGCACCGACTTTCTTTCCTTTGACGATACGCTTTTCTGCTTTAATAATTACTTCTTCATGTTCCATTTCTTTTTTCCTTTGAGCGCCTCTCACCTTGTTTCAGGTTACCTTCGCTCGGTAAATTATTGGAGTCTTTGGTCCAACGAGAGCCAATTTTAGCTTCTTATGCACTTGCCGTCAAGCAGATTTTGGTGTTTTTATGAAATATTCAATGTATTTATAAATTAGGACTCTTGTGAGTTTAAATATCCACAATTATTTGTTTATAATTGGAATACTTGACATAATAAGTGTGAATTTCCCTTTACAAAAGGGTTTTTCTGAGGATAGGAGAAAAAATGATTAATCGTATGAGGTTCAGTTGGATTTTGTTGTTATTGTTAATGTTTATTTTGTCATCCTGCAAAGAAAAGCAGACTGAGGTTCCAATAATGAACCCTGAGCCCACAAAACAAGTAACAACCGAAGCTGTTTTACCCACACCGACAGAGGTGGCAACTACTGCGCCCAAAGTTTTTCCATGGTGGAATGATACTGTTTTTTATGAGATTTTTGTACGCAGCTTTAAAGATAGTGATGGTGATGGAATAGGAGATTTTCAGGGGATTATTCAGCAATTAGACTATCTGAATGACGGCGATCCAAATACAACAGATGACCTTGGCATTGGGGGACTTTGGTTAATGCCAATTAATCCTTCTCCTTCTTACCATGGTTATGACGTTATTGATTATTACGATGTAAATCCCGATTATGGCACCATGGATGACTTCAAGCAATTGCTGGCAGAAGCTGAAAAACGTGGAATCAAAATTATTATTGATCTTGTTTTGAACCACTCATCCAGCGAGAATCCCTGGTTCTTAGCATCCCAGAATCCCAATTCAGAGTATCATGATTGGTACGTTTGGTCTGATACAGATCCCCAAGTGCTTGGTCCCTGGTCTCAAAATGCCTGGTACAAGAATAGTAAAAATGGAAAATATTATTATGCCATCTTCTGGAGTGGGATGCCGGATCTCAATTATGACAATCCAGATGTTAGCGCAGAAATGATGAATGCCTCCAAATTTTGGCTTGAAGAAGTAGGCGTGGATGGCTTCAGAGTGGATGCTGCGCGTTACCTCTTTACTGATGGCAGCATACAACAAGATACTAAAGAGACAATTCAGTGGTTTAAAGATTGGCGGACATTTTACAAAGGCATAAACCCAGAAGCCTTCACGGTTGGTGAAGTTTGGGCTGAACTACCGGTAGCGGCTAGTTACGGACAGGGCATGGACACTTTATTCATGTTTGATCTTTCTGAGGATATCATCGGCTCTGTGTTTGCGCCAGATCCTTCCAGGTTGATAAAATCCTACCTGGAGACACTGGAATTCTATCCTGACCAACAATTCAGTACATTCTTGACCAATCATGATCAGCAGCGTGTTATGTCATTTTTTGGTGGCAATGTTCAGAAAAATAAGCTTGCGGCATTTATCTATCTAACTGGACCCGGAGTTCCTTTTATGTATTACGGTGAAGAGATTGGAATGACAGGTAACAAACCAGATGAATTTATCCGTACACCAATGCAGTGGTCAGCCGAAACAAATGCAGGCTTTACATCTGGCATCCCCTGGGAGCCTGTCAATAAAGGTTTTGAAGAAGTAAATGTAAGCGTTCAGGACAATGATATGGACTCGCTTCTAAATCAATACCGAGCGCTGGTCCACTTGCGCAACGAGCATTCAGCTCTGCGTATAGGTGAATATATCCCCTTCATATCCAGTTGTCGGGAAATCTATGCAGTCTTGCGTGTCAATGAAGATGAAACACTTCTTGTTCTCTCGAATTTAAGTCGGAAGATGTTGGAAGGCTGTACAATTTCCCATGAGAGTACTTCTTTACAAGGCGTTTATAATATCGAAGTACTATTCGGTGAAGGAGAATTTTCACCTATCGAATTTGCTTCGGATGGTAGTGTCAAAGAATATCCATTAAAAAATTTGGAGATGATGGAATCGATTATCTTAAAACTAAATCAATAAGTGCAAATTTCTTTTAGATATTACTTATTGATGTTGAATATAGTCATTAAGGAGAGAAAATGAAAGTCATCAAAAGCATCATTAATATCGTATTGATTTTGGTTTTGCTTTCTGCATGTTCAAAGACTGAAGTAACTCAGCAGAAAGAAGAACCAACAACCCAAATAATAGAAACTCAAAGTGAGCCTACCCAAACACCCGAACCAGTGATCACGATTCCACCTGAGGATTTGCTCTATGTCAATCTCACCTGGCACCAGCACCAACCCTTGTATTACAAAAATGCTGAGGGCATCTATTCTCGTCCTTGGGTACGCGTGCATGCTACAAAAGATTACTTGGACATGGCTGAGACTGTGGCTAAGTATGATGATGTCAATATTACATTCAATATCACCCCATCGCTGATCCGTCAGTTGGACGACTTTGCCAATGGCGTAAAAGATCTTTATTGGGTGTACTCGGAAGTCCCTGCAAATCAGTTGGACGAGGTGCAAAAACGTTTCATTCTTGAAAGGTTTTTTGATGCAAATTGGGATCATATCATTGCAGTCCATCCCCGCTATAAGGAGCTGCTTGATAAACGGAATGGATCAGATGCCACTGCCATCGATAGAGCCTTGAAATCATTTACTGAACAAGATTTCAGGGACCTTCAAATTTGGTTTAACCTGGCATGGGTAGACCCGGATTACTTGGCAGTAGAACCCCTAAAGAGCCTGGTTGACAAAGGCAAGGATTTCACTGAGGATGACAAGAAGGTTTTATTTGATGAAATTCTCTTACTCATTAAGAAAGTTATTCCTTTTCATGCTGAATTACAGCAGGCAGGGGTTATTGAAGTGACTACAACACCCTATGCTCATCCAATTTTGCCATTGATCTACAATTCGGACCTGGCATTGGTGGGTAATCCAAGCGCAGAGTCCCCTACGCAAGTCTTTGCCTACCCAAAAGATGCAGAGATCCATTTAGCCAAAAGTGTTGAAATGTATGAAGAGCACTTTGGTACTGGTGTAAGAGGTTTATGGCCTGGTGAAGGTTCAGTTGCACAGGATGTTGTTGGATTAATTGCTGACGCCGGTTACAAGTGGATGCAAACTGGAGAACCAGTTTTGGCGAAGTCTCTTGGTTTTGATACATTCACACGTGATAGTAACGAATTAGTCAACAAAGCAGATGATCTTTACCGACCTTATTATGTCCAAGACACGGAAGGTAAACAAGTTGCAGTCTTTTTCAGAGACTGGACTTTATCAGACAAAATTGGATTTACTTACTCAGGCATGTCTGGCGATCAAGCTGCAAAAGATTTGGTTAGACGGCTGGAAGCTATTCAAACTAAATTTGTCTCAGAAAGCACAAAAGGACCTCACATTGTTACCTTGGTCATCGACGGAGAAAACGCCTGGGAGAATTATGACAATGATGGAAAATTGTTCTTAAATTCCCTTTATCAATTATTGAGTGAGAGTTCTATTCTTAAAACGACAACACCATCTGAATACTTGGAAATGTTCCCTGAGCAGCGAGAAATTAAAGACTTGTTCCCAGGAGCCTGGTTCAGTCCCAACTATGATACTTGGTATGGGGAGAGCGAAGAAGCGATGGCTTGGAATTATCTTAATTCTGTCCGTAACTTCCTCAAAGCTTATGAAATGGGTGAAAGAACCGTAACTGCTGAAAAAATGGCATTAGCTTTTGATTATATGTATCTGGCGGAAGGGTCAGATTGGTTCTGGTGGTATGGAACTGATCAGGACTCGGGACAAGATAGCTATTTTGATGAAGGATATCGGGAGTTACTTAAACAAGTTTTCATTTCTCTTGACGAAGAACCACCTTCTTTCCTTAAAGTACCAATTATCCAACCTGCTACGGTTCGGGCTGATTCTCCGATGATGGCCTCTGGAACACCGGTACTTGATGGAAAGGGAGATGATGAAGCTTGGACTCTTTCGGCGTATTATGCCGGCTCCAAAGCAAGCCCGATCAAAGGACTTTATTACGTGTTAGACAAGGATAATATTTATTTTCGAGTGGATAAACGTGTAGCTCTGAATGAAGATGAAGCACTTGAAATTTATCTGAGCGTTCCTGGACAGCAATCGATGAGGAATGCTTTTGGTTTGGCTCAAGATCAGCTCTTAGGCATTTCGGGAAATATGCTCCTGACCTACAAAGCTGGCGCAGCATCACTTGACCACTATGAAACAGATGGAGAAACCTGGTCAGTCAAACAAGCGAATGTGGGCCAAGCTGTTCAAGACGATAAAACAATCGAAATGAGCCTTCCCATATCTCTCTTTGGTGAACTAAAAAGTGGAGATCAAATTAGTTTTTCCACGTTTATTTCGCCATCCTTAGACAAATTCCCTGAAGCAGGTCCAGCTGCCATCCAGATTCTGGATATTGGCGAAGCGACCACCCTATTAAGCATACAAGATCCATTGGGTGACGATTATGGACCCGGAACTTATACCTACCCAACAGATGGTGTATTCGGTTCGAAGGTTTTTGATATCAAATCCTTTGATATTGCCTATGACGCCGCAAGTTTGATCTTAACCATAGGCATCGATGGGATCATTCAAAATGGTTGGGGCTCACCTTTAGGATTTTCCGTTCAGACGATTGATGTCTATATTGATAAAGACCCCGGAGCTGCGACTGGGGTGCGTAAACTGCTTCCAGGTCGGAATGCGTCTTTAAGCGCTGAAGATGGATGGGAATATGCAATTTGGATTGAAGGCTGGGGACCTCAAGTTGTTATGCCCGATCCAGCTACGATGGAACCGGTAAATTATTCTGAAGCCAGCAGCACATTAAAGATCTTTATCGATCCTGGTAAAAATGCGATTGTCGTGAGAGTCCCATTGGAATATTTGGGTGAGGGTGATCCAACCACATGGGGTTATGCTGCTGTGTTATTAGGCCAGGAAGGTTATCCTGCGACTGGAGTTTGGCGAGTTAGAGATGTGTCCAGCCAAGCGGCCCAATATAAATTTGGTGGTGCTACATCCGACAGTAATCACACACGTATCATCGATGTCGTTTGGCCAGAAGGGAGCACACCAGACCAAAAAGAAATGCTTGGTACCTACCCGAGTTCCCAATTAGCTATCGATCAACTAACCCCGGATGATTTTGCGATTATCCAATTGTTAAAGATAAAATAAATAAAAGAGAGGATCAACAGTTCTTTTTGTTGAGCACAAATACATGAATAATAATTTTGTATTAAGTCGTGAAAAACGACCCACAGTTGAAGTGATTTTGGAAGATAGTCGGGTGGTTACAGGGCCAAGAAATGCTTCTTTAGAATCATTTATTAATCAGATCCAACGCCCTGAAAATCCGCTTATTGTTGGAGCAATTGTGGATGGCAGTTTGAGGGAATTGACTTTCCCAATTTCCATGGATGCACGTGTAACACCACTGACTATGGCAGACGCTGATGGAGCAAGGATTTACCGCCGATCACTCACCTTCTTGTTAGAAGTAGCATTCTCGCAGGCATTTCCTGATGCAGTGCTTACCATCGATCATTCAGTATCTTCAGGTGGTTATTACTGCCAGGTGACTGGTCATGCTCCGCTCTCCAAAGCACAACTTAAACGTGTTGAAGATAAAATGCATGAGATAGTAGCACAAAATTCTGAATTTGTACGCGAGGTAGTCCCATTGGATGAAGCTATTGAGTATTTTAAGGAGTCTGGTGAGGATGATAAAGTTCGTCTACTCAAATATCGTGATCGAAAGGATCTTGTTCTTTACCGAATGGGCAAGCACCGTGATTATCACCATGGATATATGGTTCCCTCGTCAAGTTACCTGCAGTGGTTCGAGTTAACTCATTTAAAAGAAGCTTTCATTCTTCGTTTCCCAAGGCGCCATGCTCCAACAAGAATTACTGCAATGACTAATTACCCTACCCTTCTTCGTAGCTTCAGGGAATATGGGGATTGGTTAAATAAATTAGGAATTACCTCTGCAGGAGCGCTCAATGATGCCATTGCAGCAGGTAGGATTAATGAAGTGATTCTTGTGTCTGAGGCTCTCCATACTCAACAAATATCCAAGATCGCTGAGGATATTAGTAAACATTCTCCTCGAGTTAGGGTAGTTCTAATTGCAGGTCCATCCTCTTCAGGAAAAACCACTTTTTCCAAACGTTTATCGATTCAGCTTTTAGCGCAAGGCATCTCACCTTTTGCCTTGGAGATGGATAACTATTTTGTTGACCGGGACAAAACACCTAAAGACGCAAATGGTCATTATGACTTTGAATCAATCGATGCGCTTGACAGGAAACGTCTCAATCAAGACATACGTACACTGATTGAGGGAAAAGAAGTCCAGCTACCGAAATTTGACTTTAAATCTGGCTTGAGCATTCCGGGTGAGACTGTTCAGTTAAAAGAAGGTGAAGTGATCATTCTGGAAGGAATCCATGGCTTGAATCCTGCTCTTTTAGAGGATTTTGATAACAGTCTTACCTATCGTATTTATGCTTCATGTCTGACCCAGCTCAACCTGGATCGCCATAATCGAATTTCCACGACTGATACGCGTATGGTCAGGCGAATTATTCGGGATGCTCGCGATCGAGGGTATACCGCCCAAGACACAATACGTCGATGGGAATCCGTTAGACAAGGCGAAAAATCACATATCTTTCCCTATCAGGAGAATGCAGATGTGATGTTCAATTCTGCTTTGGCTTATGAACTTTCTGCTCTTCGTCCTTTGGTTGAACCACTCTTGAGGCAGGTACCTTTTGGGACGCCTGAGCATATAGAAGCCAAGCGACTATTAAAATTCTTAGAATGGTTCCTTCCGATTGAATCAGAATTTATCCCTGACAATTCCATTTTGAGAGAATTCGTAGGGGGATCGATTTTAAAGGATTTCTCAATTTGGCATGGATAATTATTAATTATTCCTGTTTAATAAACAAACACCCCGAATTTCGGGGTGTTTGTGTGTGCGAAAAAAATTCAGCTTATTGTTTTAAGCTTTCTTTGATTACATTCCCAAGGCGCTTGATGCCTTCACAGATCATGTCAGGTTTACTTGCAGAGAAATTTAGGCGCATGGTATTCTTTCCACCGCCGTTAGGGTGAAAAGATTCACCTGGCACGTAAGCTACTTTTTCTGCAATGGCTTTGGGGAATATTTCAGTTGTGTCATAACCTTGTGGTAACGATACCCATAAGAACAAACCGCCTTGTGGACGTGTCCAACGCGTTCCTTCTGGCATAAATTCTGCCAGAGCATTCAACATCGTATCACGACGCTCACGATAGATGGTACGGATATTCCGAATATGTTCCTTCATCCATGGGGTTTTGGCAAGTTCATATGCCAGATATTGATTGAATGTTGAAGTGTTGAGATCAGTACCTTGCTTGGCTTGAACAAGTTTCTTAATCACCTCAACTGGAGCCACCACCCAAGCTAAGCGCAAACCAGGTGCGAGGATTTTTGAAAAAGTACTGGTGTAGATCACATTTCCAGTGTAAACAGGGAATTCTTTTGATCTTATTTCATCATCCAAAACAACAACTGGGGGTAAGTGTTCTCCCTCATACCTAAGTTGACCATAGGGGTCATCTTCAATAATCGGGACCCCAAATTGGTTAGCAACATGGATTAACTCTTTGCGCCTTTCTAGAGACAACGTAGTTCCTGCTGGATTTTGGAAATTTGGTAAGGCGTAAATAAACTTGATATTTGTGTTGATCAACTCCTTAAGTTGCTCGGTTTGCATGCCTTGATCATCAGAATCAATTGTGACATAATTACACCCATACGCATTCCAGGCTTGAATGGCACCTAAGTAGGTAGGTGACTCAACCAAAATTCGGTCTCCCCGGTTAATAAAAATCTTTCCAAGTAAATCAAGCGCTTGTTGAGAACCAGTCGTAATCAGAACATTATCTGGTGAGATTTGAAGTCCATATTTTGAAGCATTACCGGCTAGTAATTCTCGCAGTGGTTGATAACCCTCAGTCGTCCCATATTGCAGCGCCTGGCGCCCCATCTCAGTGAGTACGGTGTCGGCAGCTTCTTTAAATTTTTCAATCGGAAATACTTCAGGCGCAGGGAATCCACCTCCGAATGAGATCATTCCAGGAACCGAAGTAACTTTGAGAAGTTCTCGGATTGCAGAACTGCTCATACCTTGTACCCGATGGGCATAACGATGATCCCAACTTGTGTGCATAAATTGCTCTCCTTTAAAAATTTTTTTGTTTTACTTCATAAATCGACTAATAACTTTTGCTTGGGTTGGTAGTACAACTTTATCTCCATTGGTGAGTTGAGCAGGTGCTTTTGATTCTTTCTCTGAAGCACCTTGGTAGATAAAAATGGGAGTTCCTTCCTCAGAATATTTGTTTTCAACGAAAGCCTGACCAGTTAAATAACCTTCTTGGTCTATTGCACAGCTAGTTACCTTTCCAATATACTTTCCGCGGGCATCAATCACTGGGTCACCATGATGTGCCATCCGAACACCTTTTTCATCAAAGCGAAATCGTATGACCACACCTTTGCGCTCACGCTCTCGTTGCATAAAACCAACTCTTCCTATAAACCAGGCAGTGTTAACTTTGACAAATGGCAAAAATCCAGCTTCTCCAACGCCCAGGTTGAATTCTCCTCCCATTTCATGACCATAGAGAGGTAATCCGGCTTCTGTTCGCAAAGAGTCCCTTGCACCTAAACCACAAGGCTTTAGTCCCAATGGTGTGCCAGCTTCCATAAGAGCATTCCACAATTTTAGTGCCTCATCTGGGTGAACGAACAGTTCAAAACACATCTTCTCGCCAGTGTAACCCGTTCGCGATACAACAATCTCCATATCGTCTATTAAACTCTCACAAAGTTGTGTGCGGTTCAATCGTTTGATTTTTCGAATCTCAACTGGATCAGACGTGAGCTTGAGTAAAATTTCCAATGACTTTGGTCCTTGCAAGGCAATATCCACGCGCATGTCTTGTCCAGCTTTAGGATCCTTCAAGTTACGCAAAGCCACATTACGACCGTAAGCGCATGTCCAAGGTCTCTCAAGATCAACGCATACTGTTCCTTCTCTTACTTCATTTAACCATGTCCAATCTTTCTCCTCATTTGCTGCATTTACTACAATAAGATACTTGAACTGGCTACGGCGGTACACAAGTAAGTCATCAATAACGTTTGCGTGTGCATCCAAGAAATGCGTGTAGCAAGAATCCCCAACCTTTAGCGCCAAAATATCATTCCCGCAAACAGAATCAAGGAAAAGTGACGCATCCGGACCTTCTGCCTGGAACACACCCATGTGGGTTACATCAAACAAGCCTGCAGATGTTCGTGTAGCATTATGTTCTTCAAGTACTGAGCTATACCAAACAGGCATTTCCCACCCAGCAAACGGAATCATTTTTGCGCCTAATTCTTTGTGAAGGGCATTTAATACTGTTTTCTTGGGTTCACCTTCTGGTTTCTCTTCCCATTTAAAATCCGGAAGAACATGGGGATATTTCATTTCTAGCATGCCAACAAAGTACGGTTTGTTAACGCCAAGGCAATCTTTCAACGCTAGGTCAGATATAATTGGATCGACTATTCTAAGTGTTACAGGTCCAGGTATTCTCTTGCAAAGGTCATTATCAAACTTCGTAAACGCGGTTGATATTCCATACAACCAGGTGCCTGCCAAAGCTGCTTTTTCTCTTTCTACAGTCAAAACAAATCGCAGCGGATCCAAACAGGTAAGAGTTCCATGAATGGTTTCTGAAGATGTATTAAGACAGGTAGCTTGCGATTGACCGGGTGCTAATGCTTCAAAATCACTTGTAAAGGTGAAAGCTATGAATGGTCTGACTTTTTCACCAGAGAGCTCCAACCCAACCTGAGATGTTGGAAATTGGTCGTCCAAATAAGCAAAGTGTGGATAACCGTGTTTTTCTTGGATATTTTCAGCGCTTTGCTTTGATTCTGCCAATTGTCTGACACGAATCTTAGCTTCCTCTAAGACCGTAAAGTCAATCTTCGCCCTGACTTTCTTCCCAACCCTGGCGCACATGTAATAGGGTGTTGTTGCCTTTAAGACATCAGCTATAATCCCAGCGATGGATGCCATGTCATCCTCATCAAAACCTCTTTGGGTTAGCCAGGTTGTTCCAAGTCTTACGCCTGAAGCGCGTAACGCCGATTGATCGCCAGGGATTGTGTTTCTGTTTACCACTATTCCTGCCAAATCTAGAATTCGTGCAGCAAGATCACCGTTCAGAGGAACGCCATCTTGACTTACAATGGATTTACAGTCGATCAAAGTAATATGGCTATTTGTCCCATTATAAGGAATACGCAATCCATTAGCACTTAGGCTTTCTGACAATGCCACAGTATTTTTCTGAGTTTGGATTTGCAACTCTCTAAATGAATCAGTTTTGGCAATTTTGAAAGCCAAAGCCATTGCTGCAATTGAATTGATGTGCGGACCACCTTGTTCTCCTGGGAATACAGCCTTGTCAATTTTGTCACCAGAGTCTTTATCTAAAGTGATAATCACTGCCCCACGCGGTCCGCATAAGGTCTTGTGGGTAGTAAAGGTGACAATATGGGCATACCCGATTGGAGAATCAACAGTTTTTGCAGCGATTAAACCAGCAATATGTGAAATATCTGCCAGCAGGAGCGCACCTACTCGATCAGCAATTTCTCTAAACCTTTTCCAATCAGGTATCCATGGATAGGAGGAATAACCTGCAACGATAATCTTAGGGTTGCACATTTCTGCAAGCTTTTCAAGTAAATCAAAGTCAATTCGTTCAGTTTCAGGATTGACCTTGTAATGAAAAGCTTGATAATTAATGCCAGATCGATTAACTGGTGAACCATGCGATAAATGTCCTCCATGTAAAAGATCCATTCCAAGAATGGCATCACCAGGTCGTAGAAATGCAGAATAAACTGCATTGTTTGCTGGTGCTCCTGATAATGCTTGAACATTTACATAAAGATCCTCAGCCTCATATCCATTATCTGCAAACAACTCAGCACAGCGCCTTTTTGCCAGTGCTTCTACCATATCCACATATTCAACACCTTTATAGTATCGTGGATCACTGTAACGCCGGTAAGTTCCCAGTTGATAATCGTAATCCATGATCTCATCTTGGGACATTGTTCGTGTTTCTGGTCTGGGGTAACCTTCTGCATATATATTCGTAAAGGAAGAAGCCAATACTTGTCTGACAGCCATAGGCGCTGTACTCTCGCTTGGAATCATAATTAATCGGCGGTATTGTCTTTCTGCTTCATTTTCAATGAGAGAGTGAATATCTGGATCGAGGGAGGATAATTCTTCTTTAATTAAATAATTCTGCATTTTGAGCTCCTGTCTGTCAAAAAATCATTTCAATTGTAATCTCATGAATTCATGATTACAATGCTCATTTTCTTTTTGAGTTTTGAAGAATAGATGATTGGATAAATTTAAAAAATTAAAAACAAAGGAAGGCTTGAAAAGAACATGAAAAGTCACAACTAAACCAGAGCCATCGTAAGATGGTTGAATTGATGCTGAGTTATTCATCAATATAATTGTAACCTGAGAATGCTATCTTGTGTGAACTTCTGAAATATATTAAACTCTATTCTGAAATTTAGGTGAACATGATTTTTTCACGCCTTGATGTGATGATAACAAGTAAGAATAGATCCGATCCGATTCAAAATTAGTCTTTGGAAACAAGTAAGTATGAAACAAAACGAGAACGAAATTGAATTGATCAACCAAGCTAAAAGTGATCCGGAAGCATTCGGTAAGCTTTATGAGTGCTATGTGGACCGCATATACTCTTATGTGTTTTATAGAACTGGCAACGTTCATGAAGCGCAAGACCTCACCACAAGGATTTTTGTAAAAGCTTTAAACAAGATAGGTACATACCGACATATGGGCTTGCCTTTCTCTGCATGGTTGTACCGGATTGCGCATAACATGGTGGCTAATTACCATCGCGATAACGCACGTAAAGGTGAAATTTCTCTAGATGAAATCCCTCTGATTGGATTAGGTCAGACCAGTGAACATCCTGAGTTAGCCGTTCAAAAGCAGCAAGAGCTCAATAAACTGATGAATCTTATCAGTGACCTCCCCAAAATTCGACAGGAATTAATAATTCTTAAATATGTAGATGATCTTTCCAATCAAGAAATCGCAAAAATATTTCGTAAAACTGAAGGGGCTATTAAAAGCTTGTATCACCGAACCATTTTGGAGTTACGTGAAAGAATAGAAGTGGAAGAGTGATGAATCGCAACGGATTCATTTTTGAGTGTTAAATTAACAACAACATTGATTAAGAGTGATAAAAAAAGATAATGAACACTGAAATAATTCACAAAGAAGCAATCACAGATAAAATTTCCCATTTGATTACCAGGGTAGAGCCAGATGCTGGTTTTGTTACTCAATTAAAGCATCAATTATCAGATCAGATGCGAAAAAGGGGAAATTTATTACCTTTAAATATTTTTCATTCGTTTGTGATAGGGGCATTTATTGGTGTCAGCATTTATGTATTCTCAAAAATGATGCGAGAGAAGAAATCGTAATTAGCCAATCTCGTTATTTAAATAAATCAATTTTCTTGGAAAGGGTCTCATTGGAAGGCTCTACCAGAAAACTGCCGTCCGGGAAAACGATGGTTGGCACGCTGCGGTTCCCATGATTTTTTTCCTTCACCAGTTTCTCTCCCTCATGGTCCTGGTCAATATCAACGAAATCATACTCAACACCTAAATCATTTAGGAGCTTCCTTGCTCGTCTACAGTCACCACACCATCTGGTGCCATAAAAAAGAATTCGCGTATCTTCTGCCATAAAAACCTTTTAAAATTTTAATTATTATATATGAGAACTTAAGATCCCTTTATTAATTGTTCGCATGAGTATGCTCGTATGAATTTGGGATTCAGAAAGTATCGTTCTCACCTTTGAATTCAATACAAGCATTCCAACTATCTTCGTATTTTTTTGTTTTCATTTAAGAATCTACCCCTGGAAGCACAAGTTGTTCAGCAATAAAGTTGCCGTTTGTTGAGCTTGACTGTAAAAGCTGCCCATACCTGGATTTTTCTCTGCAAAATTCAATTAACAGTCAGGTATAAAAGAAATGCCTGACTGTTAATTTTTTTCTAAAGCCAATTTTGTTTCTTTACAAAATCTGTTATGATCGGGATATTGACTTGCTCGCCTTGATAAGCTTTGATACCCCATAGGATACTAAAAACGAGTGCCACCAATCCTGCAGCAAAAGCCAACGGAGCAAGGATAAATGTGGATGATAATAGTGAAAGGATGATACCTACTGCTACACCCCACACTAATGCCTGAACAAAGTGTGAACGGATGAAAGGCCGTTTTTTCTTATCTTCCATTAAAAGGATAATTAAGGGGACAATTGGTGTCAAAATATATGAGAGTAAACCCCATAATTTGTCATCACTGGTGATACCTTCTGGGTTTTCCATTGAACATGCCTCCAAACATAAAGTATGTTTTTAATTATAAACATAAATATATTATATGTTAGTTCGTGTCAAACCTTAGCAGGTTTTTCAATGAATGTGATAAAATTTTTTAGATGGATACACGCGTTGTCTTCATGGGTTCCCCAGATTTTTCAGTACCAATTCTTGAGGAATTGCATAAGAATTACCATGTTGTTGGTGTTGTTACACAACCCAATCGTCCATCAGGGCGTGGAAGAACTCTGACACCTCCCCCTGTGAAGCAATTGGCTGATGCGCTCAATATTCCGACCATCCAGCCAGAAACCCTCAAAGATCCCATCGCTTTGGATCAGCTTTTGGCATGGCAACCGGATATCATTGTTGTTGCTGCATTTGGACAGATTCTGCGGAAAAATGTGCTGGATCTGCCTAAGTTTGGCTGTATCAATGTGCACGCGTCCTTGTTACCCCGCTGGCGTGGGGCTTCCCCTATACAAGCCGCCATTCTTGAAGGCGATGCCCGAACTGGGGTGACCATCATGAAAATGGAAGCCGGTTTGGACAGCGGTCCTATCATCATTCAAAGGGATGTTCCACTGCGTAACACAACCACCGGTGGAGAATTATCAGACCAACTCTCATTTCTTGGTGCACAAGTGCTTTTGGAAGTATTACCATCCTTCCTAAACGGTTTGGTTGCGCCAATGCGGCAGGATGATTCCTTGGCGACATTTGCTCCAAAATTGAAAAAATCAGATGGATTACTCGATCCACACCAACCAGCCATCCGCCTGACTCGTCAGGTTTTAGCTTACAATCCATGGCCGGGTGCATTCTACCATCTGGATAACCGGGTGATTAAAGTTCATAAAGCCCATGTGCATGATACGTATGATTGTGAGATAGGTGCCCATTACATTGTTAATGGTTTACCTGCCATAGGTACCGCTCAGAGTTTACTGGTAATGGATCTGCTCCAACCTGAAGGCAAGAAACCAATGGCAGGGGATGCATTCTTATTAGGTTCACATACTTGGTTGTGAAAGGAATTTAATGAAAGAAAAAGTAATTATCGCAATTGATCAAGGGACAACCAGTTCCCGCGCCATTCTTTTTGATCATTCAGGTAATGTAGTTGGCAAAGCCCAAAAAGAACACACCCAGTTTTATCCAAAACCTGGCTGGGTTGAGCATGACCCAATCGAAATATGGCTCGCCATTCAGTTGGTTATTCAAAATGCACTTAAAGATGGCGGATATGAGATTGAGGATATTGCAGGAATTGGTATCACGAACCAGCGTGAAACGACGCTCGTCTGGGATCGCCTCACTGGCAAAGCCTATCATCCAGCCATCGTTTGGCAGGATACCCGTACAGACGAGATTTGCGATCAATTAGCCAAAGAAGGCGGGCAAAACCGCTTGCAGGCAAAGACGGGTCTGCCCCTGGCAACCTACTTTTCAGGTCCAAAAATTCGTTGGCTCTTGGATCATGTGCCTGGTCTGAGATCTGTCGCTGAGGCAGGGGATGCCATTTTTGGCAATATGGACACATGGTTGCTCTGGAATATAACCGGAGGAACGCAAGGCGGACTGCACTATACAGATGTAACCAATGCATCGCGGACGCTATTAATGAACCTGAAAACCCTGGATTGGGATGATGAGATTTTAACTTTGATGGATATCCCGCGTCGAATGCTCCCTGAAATCCATCCTTCTTCTGAAGTTTACGGGGCTGCAAAAGGTATTCTAGAAGGCGTTCCGGTGGCAGGCATCCTAGGCGATCAGCAAGCTGCTTTATTTGGACAGGCATGTTATGAACCTGGCGAAGCTAAGAATACATACGGAACGGGCTGCTTCATGCTCATGAACACAGGGCAAGAACCCGTGATGAGTCACAGAGGTCTGTTGACAACGGTGGGATACAAAATTGGCAATCATTCGGCAGTATACTGCCTCGAAGGTTCGATTGCGATCACAGGTGCATTGGTGCAGTGGCTTCGCGATAATTTACACATGATTGATTCCTCTGCAGAAGTGGAGAGTCTGGCACGAACAGTGGAGGATGCCGGGGGAATTTACTTTGTCCCAGCATTTTCAGGCTTATTTGCACCGTATTGGCGCAGTGATGCGCGCGGGGTCATCGTAGGAATGACACGCTACATTAACAGCGGGCATATCGCCCGTGCTGCTTTGGAGTCCACTGCCTATCAAACACGTGAAGTTTTGGATGCGATGGAAGCTGATTCTGGAGTGACTTTGAAAGCGCTGAAAGTGGACGGGGGTATGGTTATCAACGAACTGTTAATGCAGTTCCAGGCAGACATGGTAAACGTACCGGTCATCCGCCCGGTGGTAGCAGAAACAACTGCTTTAGGTGCTGCTTATGCAGTTGGTCTAGCTGTGGGATTCTGGAAGGATTTCTCTGAGCTGAAAGCAAACTGGAAGAAGGATAAAGACTGGGCTCCTCAAATGCCATCTGAGCAGCGAGAACGCTTATTTACCGGTTGGAAAAAAGCAGTAACTCGCACCTTCGATTGGGTGGACTAGGCTTGGAAAAATTCACTATAATATTTTTACGGCATGGAGAATCCGAAGCGAACCTTCTGGATATCTTTCAAGGGCAGTCTGATACCTGTCTGAGCAAAAGAGGTCATGCACAAGTCGTTCAATTAGCTAAGAGGTGGCTCAAAGAAGATATTCATTTTGATACCATCATCAGCAGCCCCCTGGTGCGTTCGCGTCAGACTGCTGAGATCATTGGGGATATTCTCGGCAAAAAAGTGGAGTTGGATCCGATCTGGATCGAACGGGATACTGGCAAACTCACTGGCATGAACCGCAAAGAGGCATCCAACACCTCCTATTTTTATGATTTCTTTACCCCATATCAGGGGATGGGTGAAACAGGGGAAAGCGATTTTGATCTTTTCTTGAGAGCTGGAAAAGCGCTAACCAGCCTTATAAAACGACCAGCAGGCAGTTATCTTGTGGTAAGCCATGGTGGTATCCTCAACCAGGTGCTGCATGTGATTTTAGGCCTAGGTCCACAAGCGAATGGGCAAGGGGTAACATTCCGACTTGTAAATACCGGTTTTGCCAAACTGACTTATGATCCCGCAAGGTTTAAATGGACTCTAGCCGCCTTTAACGATCATGCCCACCTAAAGAATGGCGATGTGGATGGTTCCATCCTAGAGTTGTAGTGGCTCAGGGTTTACTCATCAAGAGATTTAAAGAAGCGATTACGCCATTCGTATAACAAATTTAGTGCCTGAATGGGGGAAAGAGCGTTGATGTCCAGCTCTTTAAAGGCATCAATTAACGGATTATTTTCAGGAAAAAGCGTTAATTGTCTGGAGGTAGCTTCTGGTTGAGGTAGGGTATGCCCGGAGGTCACCTCAAGCTGCTTCAGGATTTCATTCGCACGTTGAATAACAGGACCAGGTAAACCTGCCAGCTGTGCAACATGGATACCATAGGATCGATCAGCGCCACCAGGCACAATTTTGTGTAAGAAGATTACTTGTCCATCAGCTTCTGTAACAGCAACATTATAGTTACGCACACCTGGCAAGAGATCCGCAAGTTCAGTGAGTTCATGATAATGGGTGGCAAAGAGTGTGGTCGCCTTCAGATTGGGATGCGAATGAATGTATTCAACCATCGCCCAGGCAATCGAAAGTCCATCATAAGTGCTGGTGCCGCGTCCGATTTCATCCAGGATCAGCAGGCTGTTGGGCGTGGCATGATGTAAAATGTTGGCGGCTTCGATCATCTCCACCATAAAAGTGGATTGACCAGTGTGAATTTCATCAGAAGCACCAATCCGGGTGAAGATGCGATCCACCAGCCCAAGTTTGGCGGAGGAGGCGGGCACAAAGGATCCCATCTGTGCAAGTAGGATGATCAGCGCGACTTGGCGTAGAAAAGTTGACTTTCCGCTCATATTAGGCCCGGTGATGATACGTACAATTTCCCCTTCCTCAAAAAGCGCATCATTGGGAATAAAACGGGCATCCGTCTTAAGTTTTTCTACAACGGGATGCCGTCCGTTCAGAATTTGTACACAGCGATTTGGGCAAAGTTCGGGGCGAACATAAGCATTATTGGCTGCGGCCGTTGCTAAAGACAGGACCGCATCTAACTCCCCTATTGCCTGACAAGTAGCAAGGATTTGCGAAGCTGCTTTAGCGAGTTGATCACACACAGATCTAAAGACTTTTATTTCCATGTCATGGATGAGTTCTTCAGCATTAAGCACAAGGGTTTCATATTCCTTCAGCTCGGGGGTGATATATCGCTCGTTATTGACTAAGGTTTGTTTCCTGATATAGTGATCTGGCACTGCCTCTGCATTCGCTCTGGTGACTTCAATATAATAGCCAAAAACCTTGTTATACCCGACCTTTAGAGTCTTTATGCCTGTACTCTGTCGCTCGGCTGATTCGAGGTTATTTATCCAGTCCCTTGCATTCTGGGATGTGCAGAGGATGTTATCCAGTTCAGCAGAAAAGCCAGGACGAATGATGCCGATTTGCGCCAGAGTTGCGGGTGGATCATCTGTGATGCTATCCATAAGGAGTTGATACTCGTTGGGGAAAGATTGAATGCAATCCCACAGAGCTGATACTTCAGGTATATCTTGCGGGATGGCTTCTAAAAGACCTGGAATGAGGGCAAGGTTCGCCCGCAAATCAGCCAGATCATGTGGTCTGGCATGGTTGGAGAGAATCCTGCCGATTAAGCGTTCCAAGTCGGAGAATTCTGAAAGGATATCCAATAGGGAAGCTCGTAAAAGTCCATCCCGATGAAGTCGGGCAACAATTTCCTGCCTTTCTTGAATTTTGGGAATGCTGAGAAGTGGCTTGGATACCCAGGAGCGTAGGGCGCGCTTTCCCATTGGGGTTACAGTATGGTCCAGAATGGACAGAAGTGAACCTTCAACCTTTCCTGTACGGATAGTCTCAGTGAGTTCAAGGTTGCGGCGAGTTTCAGCATCCAGTACCATGAATTCTGATAAAGAATAGGTCTTTAGCTGGGCAAGGAGCTTGAGC
>CAZJLN010000005.1:7209-34100 GCA_964546745.1 uncultured Anaerolineaceae bacterium | reverse complement strand
ATTTCTTCCAGATCGGTTGAAAAGTGGGTTACATGTTTTTGAAGCGCGCTCAGATAGGCACTCATGGGATGTGCGGATAAATATAAACCAAGGAGTTCACGCTCCCACTCCAGCTGTTCACGTAAATCAAAATAGGGTGTAGGACCTAATTCAATGGTGCCACCGGTTTCCTTGGACGCACCAAACAGCATTAATTGTCCAACCTCTGCGGCCTTAAAGTAGCCTGCACTGACCGAAATGATGCGGTCGATAATCCTGAGCATTGCCAGACGGGAACCAAAGGCATCCAGGGCACCGACTTTGATCAGGCATTCCAAAGGTCTACGGCCTAGCTGGCGCAGGTCTACGCGTCGGGCAAAGTCGGTTAGATCTTTGAAGGGACCCGCCTTGCGTGCCTGTAGGAGAAGATCTACGGGGTTTTGTCCCACGTTTTTAATGGCACCCAAACCAAAACGGATGGCAGCATTACCGTCAGGACGATCCTCAATTTCGAAGTCAAACCCACTGGCAGTGACATCTGGCGGATAGACTTCGATGCCCATATTACGGCATTCAACCAAATAGTTGGCGATCTTGTCGGTATCATTTTTCCAGGCTGAGAGCAAAGCTGCCATATACTCAACCGGGTAATTCAACTTCAAGTAGCCTGTTTGAACAGCGATTACCCCGTAATCTGCGGCATGGCTCTTATTAAATCCATAGTGGGCAAATTTTTCCCAATACGCAAAGATGTTTTCAGCCACTTTGCCATCAATACTATTCTTTTTTGCACCTTCTACAAACTTTTTGCGGTGTTTGAGGACTTCTTTTTCTTTCTTCTTGGCAATCGCACGACGTAAATCATCTGATTCGGACGGAGAGTAGCCACCCAGATCCATGGCAGCTTGCATGATCTGTTCTTGATAAACAGCATATCCATAAGTATCTTCAAAGATAGGTTCAAGTTTTTCATGCAGGTACTGCACTTTGCGTTTGCCGTGCATGCATTCAATATATTCAGGGATAATTTCCATGGGGCCTGGACGGAAAAGCGCGATCATGGCAATTACATCGCCCAGTTTTTTGGGTTGCATCTGCGTGATGTAGCGTGTCATGCCCGAGCCTTCCAGTTGGAATAAGCCGGCTGTATGTCCCTCGCCAATGAAACGCAATACACCAGGATCGTTCGTTGGAATTGAGTCCAAATCATACTGGATGCCATGTCGTGTTTTGATCAACTGACAGGCACGCGCCATAATCGTTAGAGTTGCCAAGCCAAGAAAGTCAACTTTGAGAAGCCCCAGTTCATCCACTATCGACATTTCATACTGAGAAACCGTCTTGATGGGCATGTCGTCACTCTGGTTGGTCGGACGATGGAGGGGAATGTAATCCGTGATGGGTCGGTCAGAAATGATGACGCCGGCTGCGTGGGTACCCACATTGCGAATGGCACCTTCCATGCGACTGGCGGTATCAATCATGCGTGCCATATAAGGGGCTGAGTCATGAATCGTCTGAAGCTCAGGGGATTCCTTCATAAATTCGGTAATGGTCATGGGTTTGGAAGGAATCATGGGGATCATTTTTGCCACACGGTCCACCTCTGGCAGAGGTACATCCATCACGCGACCAACATCACGGATGGCACCACGCGCTGCCATGGAGCCAAAGGTGATGATTTGGGAGACTTTGTCCTCACCAAATTTGTGAGCACAGTACTCCATCATTTCCCCGCGACGATCATCTTGGAAATCCAGGTCAATATCGGGCATACTAACTCGACCAGTGGTAAGAAAGCGTTCAAAAATGAGATTGTGTTCAATTGGATCTAGGGGGCTTATGAATAAGGCATAGGCTACCAAGGAACCCGCAGCAGAACCGCGCGTGTTGTACCAAATGCCTTTTTCGCGAGCATGACGACAGAGGTCCCAAACGATTAAAAAGTAAGCAGCAAAACCCATCTTGTTGATCACGCCCAGCTCATATTCGAGCCGTTTTTTAATATCGGGCCTGTCTTTGTGCTCCTGGAAGCGTTTTTCCAAGCCCTGGTCACACAATAAACGCAAATAGGTTTCAGGTGTGTGTCCTTCGGGAACATCAAACTTGGGTAGGTGATAGCCTTTTTTTAATAAATCGACTTCACATCGCTCAGCAATCCACAGTGTATTCGTAATGGATTCAGGCGCTTCCTTGAAGAGACTCTTCATCTCATCAGGTGTTCGTAAGTAATATGATGGATCTGTCATGCGCATGCGAGTCGGGTCGGAAAGAACTTTACCCGTTTGCACTGCCAGGAGAATATCCTGAAGCTCAGCATCTTCCTGCCGGATATAATGGACATCATTAGTGGCAATGAACTTGGCACCATGCTTGCGACCAATTTCTAACAAGGTTTTATTGACCATGGGTAATTCAGGGATCTGATGCTGTTGTAATTCAATGAAGAAATTGTCTTTCCCAAAAACATCCAGGTACCAGCGTAGATTGCGTTCTGCACGTGCATCATCCCCATCCAGGATAGCCCTAGGAATTTCACCTGAGAGGCAGGCGCTGGATGCAATCAACCCTTCGGAGTGTTTAGCAAGAAAATCATGGTCAATGCGAGGGACATAATAAAAACCTTCTAACTGGCTGGCAGTCGCGATCTTTAGCAAATTCTGGTAGCCTGTCATATTTTCAGCAAGCAAGACCAGGTGATATGCTTTTTTATCGCGATGCACATCCTTATCGGTCATGCTGCGAGGAGCTAGGTATGTTTCTAAGCCAATAATCGGCTTTATTCCTTCAGCTTTGGCGGTTTTGTAAAAGTCAATGGTGCCAAACATGGTGCCATGGTCGGTGATTGCCACGGCAGGCATTTTTAATTCTTTCACCCGCGCAATCAGGTCCTTAATTTTACAGAATCCGTCGAGGACAGAGTAGGAAGTGTGGAGGTGAAGGTGAACAAAGGACATAGTTTTGTTTAAATTAGCAATAATATCTTTTGGTCTATTTTGAGCTGGTCAAACCCTAGCCAGCAGTCAGCGGTAAGCACCATGTTGTGCCCCAAGTATAGCACGAGGAAGAAGAATCTTTGGTTAAAATATTGGATATTTTAAGGTTGTTAACAAATGTGCTTGAAAGAATCACTGTAGAGATCAAATTGTATTGAAAATGGGCATATTCACTGCCAATGTCTAAGGCGAATAATGAATTATAATAATTGAGAAAATTTGGCATTAAGCACCAATTTTTATCTATAAACATTAGGTAAACAAAAATAAATCTTACTAAAGTAATTACTGTGTAAAGTAGATTACTAAGTCATAAGAAATTAGTAATGAAAAGAAAACGTGTGGAATTATGAAATTAGTTGTTCTCATTCCTGCTTATAATGAAGAGGATTCTATTCTCCAAGTTGTAGATAGTGTTCCTAAGACTTTTAATGGGATTTCTGAATTAACAGTTTTGGTGGTTGATGATGGTTCAACAGACAACACGATTGCCTTAGCCAAGCAAGCTGGCGCCACCGTTGTTTCACATTCGCATAATCGAGGCGTTGGTGCGGCTTTCAATACTGGTCTTATCAAAGCGCTCGAATTAGGCGCAGATATTATGGTGAATATTGATGCGGATGGTCAATTTGCGCCATCTGATATTCCTGTTTTAATTGAGCCTATCATCACCGGTAAAGCTGATTTTGTCAGTGGCGATCGTTTTAGTAATCAGAATGGTCATCTCATTAGACCTGACTATATGTCTAAATTGAAATATTGGGGAAATAAACAAATGTCTAAGCTGATAAGTTTATTAACCCAGAAACAGTTTGCTGATGTAAGTTGTGGATTTCGTGCATACTCAAGAGAGGCTATGCTTCGCATGAATCTTACTCGTAGTTTTACTTACACACAAGAATCATTTATTGACCTTGCTAACAAAGATGTGGCAATAAAATTAATTCCTGTCAAAGTGAAATATTTTGAAGGTAGAAAGTCTAGGGTGGCTGGGAATCTCTTTAAATACATGTATCGAACCATTAATATTATTTTTCGAGCCTATCGCGATTACCGACCCTTACGATTCTTCACCTGGTTGGGTTTGGGTCCGTTTATTGTTGGTTTGGGTTTTGGATTATTTTCCCTAGTTCATTATATTAGTACAAAATCAATCACTCCTTATAAATCATTTGCTATCTTAGGTATCTATCTCGTCACAATGGGAGTCGTTTTTTGGATTGTAGGTCTTTTGGCAGATATGTTTGTACGCATTCGGTTATATCAAGAGCAACTTTTATACTTTGAAAAGAAAAGGCGATACGAGAATAGTAACCATTAATTGTCCTCAATTTCTAATCCTTTGGAATTTCGATCACATGACTATCAAAAGAAAGAGAATAATTTAAATCACTGGAAGACATATGCAAAATAACATCTTTATTCACCCTACTTCTGATGTCTCGCCAAAAGCAATCATTGGTGAAGGCACGAAAATTTGGCAGCATTGTCAGGTTAGAGAAAATGCTGAAATTGGTAAAAACTGCATCTTAAGTAAGGGGGTTTATATTGATGCGGATGTAAAAATTGGAAACAACGTCAAGGTTCAAAATGGTATTTCAATATATCATGGTGTTACATTAGAGGATGGCGTGTTTTGCGGACCGCATTGTGTTTTTACAAACGACAAACATCCACGGGCAATAAATCCAGATGGTTCACTGAAAGGATCTTCGGATTGGGAAGTCAGTCAGACCTTGGTGAAAACGGGGGCATCTATCGGCGCACATGCTACCATTGTTTGTGGTGTTACGATTGGCAATTGGGCAATGATTGGATCTGGTTCAGTTGTAACCAAAGATGTACCCGATCATGGTCTGGTTTATGGAAATCCTGCGCGTTTACACGGATTTGTTTGCTTTTGTGGTCATAAGCTTACAATTGAAGATGAGACAAAAGATTATTTATCAGATGATCTTATTGCAATGCAATGTACGGCTTGTAATCAAAAAATTAATATTAGAAAAGATGATTTTATCAAATCTATAAAAGAGTAGAGGAAAAGAAGATGATTCCAGTATCAAAGCCATATATCGGAGAAGAAGAAAAACAGCTCGTCATGGAAGTGTTGAATTCTGGCATGCTAGTACAGGGACCAAAGGTGGGAGCGTTAGAAAAGCGCTTTGCTGAGATAAGTGATGTCAAACATGCTATTGCTACATCATCGGGCACAACCGCTCTTCATATTGCTCTTTTAGCACATGGTATTGGTGCTGGAGATGAGGTTATCACAACTCCATTTACTTTTATCGCTTCAGCGAGCAGTGTCCTGTTTACAGGTGCCAAACCGGTTTTTGTGGACGTTGAGGAAGATACATTCAACATAAATCCTGCCCTTATTGAGGCAGCTATCACACCAAAGACTAAAGCCATACTTCCGGTTCATCTATACGGATATGTATGTGATATGGATGCCATACAGTCCATTGCGAAAAAATACAACCTTGTTATTATTGAAGACGCTTGCCAAGCTGTAGGTGCAACCTATAATCAAAAAGTTGCTGGAAGCTTTGGGACAGGAACTTTCTCTTTATATGCAACAAAAAATGTCATGTCGGGTGAAGGTGGCATGATAACAACGAATGATGACGATTTTGCTGATACCTGTAAACTTCTTCGTAGCCACGGTATGCGCGTCCGTTATTATCATGACATGCTTGGTTACAATTTTCGAATGACTGATTTACATGCAGCTATTGGTCTTGCACAGATGGAACGCTTGGCACTGTTTACTGAGAAACGCAGAAACAATGCTAAGTATTTGACTAAAAACATTAAGACTGTCATCACACCTAAAGTTAAAGAAGGATATGGCCATGTCTGGCATCAATATACAATTCGTATTGATGGGAACAGGGATCGTGATGCTGCTGTAAAAAAATTAAACGATGCCGGAGTAGGAACAGGAATCTTCTATCCGGTTCCTGTTCACCAACAGGGTTATATGGTAGATATGCTTGGTTCTTACCGTCTACCAGTCGCAGAGAAGTTGGCAAAAGAGGTTATTTCGATACCAGTACACCCCCAATTAAGCCAAGCGGATTTAGAAACTATCGTCTCTGAGGTGAATAAGCTATGAGCATTAAGGCTGCTGTTATTGGCGTTGGCTCGATGGGTGTTAATCATGCGCGTGTAAACTGGGAATTACCAGATGTTGATTTGGTTGCGGTGGCTGATTTCGACGATGAAAAAGTGCGATCAGTTGCTAAGAAATACAGTACTAAGGCTTTTACAGATTATAAACAAATGCTTGATGAGACTAAACCCGATGAAATCACCTTGGCAGTACCAACAATTTATCACCATCAAATTGCACTTGATATCATTGACCGTGGTATTCCTCTATTAATTGAGAAACCCATTGCTTTTACATTAGAAGAGGGTCAGGCGATCATTAAAGCAGCAAAAGAGAAAAATGTTAAATTAATGATTGGGCATATCGAACGTTTTAATCCAGCCATTATTGCTTTAAAAGAACTTATTGCCCAAGAAGAATTAGGGCGTATCTTTCAGATGGATGCCCATCGACAAGGACCTTTTCCAGCTCGGATTGGGGACGTGGGTGTTGTTATAGACTTGGCTGTACACGATCTAGATATTATGCGATTTGTATCTCAAAGCGAGATCATTCGTGTCTTTGCCGAAACAGAAAAACACATTCACAGCAAATATGAAGATCTACTAACAGGGCTGGTTCGTTTATCAGATGGATCGATTGGAACACTGATAATTAACTGGTTAACCCCAACCAAAATCCGTGAATTCATCGTAACTGGCGAGCGAGGACTATTTCGATGTGATTATTTGACTCAGGATCTTTACTTCTACGAGAATCCTATATCTCACAGCAGCGAATGGGAAAATCTGCGTGTTCTACGCGGCGTGCGTGAGGGAAAAATGGTCCGTCATATGATTGCAAAAAAAGAGCCACTCCGAGCTGAACAAGAGGCTTTTATCAGTTCAATTGTAAACAATACTCCTGTGCCTGTCTCCGGAGAAGATGGATTGAAGGCTCTTGAATTGGCTAAAGCGATCATCCAATCAGGGTCAGAGCATTCAATCATCGAAATATAACTAGATTGGTCTTTTAGATGGATTATCTAAACTTATTACAAAACAAGATTCTTAATAAACAGGCGAAGATTGGAATTATCGGCTTGGGATATGTTGGATTACCAGTTGCGTGTATGTTCGCCAAAGCGGGTTTTAACGTCATTGGATTGGACATTAAACAAAACAGAGTCGATCTGATTAATAATGGCAATTGTCCTATTGAGGGGAATGAGCCTGGATTGCCAGAATTGCTAGCAGAAGTGGTTGGTCAAAAACGTTTACAGGCAAGCACCAACTACCAATTGCTTTCAGACCTTGATATTGTATTAATTGACGTTGAAACACCAACAGATCAGGAGAATATTCCACAATATGTTGCCTTAAGGTCAGCTTGTTCAAATTTAGCAAAAGTATTAAAAAACGGGGTCCTAATCATTGTTGAATCCACGATTGCACCAGGCACAGTCGATCAAGTTGTACGTCCGATACTTGAAGCTGTTAGTCAAAAACAATCCAAGATCGATTTTTTCCTGGGCGCTTGTCCAGAAAGGGTTATGCCAGGGAAACTATTAGTAAATCTAAATGCGATGAGTAGAGTATGTGGAGGTGAAACCATTGAGGTTTCCAATACGATGCAATTGCTCTACCGAAATATTGTAGATGCGGACCTGGATAGTGCAGATATTATTACTGCAGAAATCACCAAAACCGCTGAAAACACATATCGGGATGTCAATATTGCTTTTGCTAATGAGTTGGCGATGATCTGTGAGGCTACAGGGGCTGACTTTCTTAAGGTTCGTGAGTTGGTTAATAAATCCCCAGGACGTAATGTTCTGATGGCTGGAGCGGGGGTTGGAGGTCATTGTATTCCAAAGGACCCGTGGTTACTGGCATATGGTGCTAGAGGAAAGGTTAATTTGAATGTTATTCCAGCGGCACGCAGGGTTAACGATTCTATGCCACTCTATATCGCCAAAACTCTTGAATTAGCTCTTGGTAGCGAAGGAGTACCATTATCAAATGCAAGCGTTGCAGTTCTTGGATATGCCTACCTTGAAGAAAGCGATGATACGAGAAACAGCCCAAGCGAGACTTTGATTAAATACCTTGCTTTAAAAGGTGTTGCTGTTACAGTTCATGATCCTTATGTGGCAGATTACCAGTTGGCAATGGAAGAAGTCATAAGAGACTGCGATGCGATCATCATTATGGTCGCTCACCAAATTTATAAAAATTTTGATTACAAGATTTTAAAACAGATCTTAAAACACCCCATAATTATTGATGGCCGCAGGGTGATGGACCCAGTAGTGGCAAAAAGAGAAGGATTCAATTATTATGGAATCGGCTACGGGAGAGAATCACATTAATTACGTAGGGGTAAGTGAATAACATTTTATGAAAATAATAATTGATATCAGTCATCCGGCACATGTACATTTCTTTAGAAATGCCTATCATATTTGGCAAGACCATGGGCATCAAGTCAAATTAGCGGCTCGGGACAAAGATGTGACATTACGGTTGCTTGATGATTATCATTACCCTTATGAGGTAATGAGTAAGAAGGGATCTGGTCTGATCGGCTTATCTCTAGAGCTTTTAACACATGCTAATAAATTATATAAATTAGCTAGAGACTTTAAAGCAGATGTCATCCTGGAGATTGGTGGAACCTTTATTGTCCATGTGTGTAAACTTTTAATGATCAAAGGTATTGTGTTTACAGATACTGAACACGCAAAACTATCTAATGCCATAACTTTTCCTTTTGCCACAAAGATATGCACGCCCAGTAGCTACAGGGATGATCTAGGAAAGAAACAGGTTCGATACAATGGATATCAAGAACTAGCTTATTTACACCCAAACTACTTTACTCCAAACCCTGATAGTCTAGCAGCTTCTGGCTTGCAAATGGGTGAAAAATTTTTTATTGTCAGATTCGTTTCTTGGGGGGCATCACATGATGTCGGTCAGTTAGGACTTTCAGATGAAGAAAAGATCCGTTTGGTAACAGGCTTGAGCCAGCATGGCAAGGTACTCATCACCTCAGAAGGAAATCTTCCATCAGAATTAGAATCTTATAAAGTGCGTGTCAGCCCAACAAAGATTCACGATCTGATGTTTTATGCAAACATGTACGTGGGTGAAGGTGCTACGATGGCTTCTGAGGCGGCTATCCTCGGCACACCCAGCGTTTACATCAATCCACTGGGAAGCGGTAATCTTGATGAAATTATTAATGAATATCATCTTATGTACCATTTTTCTGAGAGCCAGCCAGCGATTGAAAAGGCATTAGCGTTGGCAGAAGTTGAAAACCTAAAAGATGAGTTTCGTGCTAAATGTAAGATTATGCTCAAAGAAAAAACTGATGTAACTGCATGGATGGTGGACTTTATCGAATCGCTTATTGAGCAGAAATCCTCTAAGGTATGAGGGGGATCAAGAATTGAAAACTATTGTTATCTGCGGTATGAGTGATGACAAAGTTCGAGCTAACTTGCTTCCTCTACAGGAAATAGATTCTATAGAAAAAATTTTTCTTGTTAGACGTCTCCCGATAGAAGCAAAGAAGACAAAGACATTCTCCCCACCAGATCTCTTAAAATGGTCCCTGGTTTTATCAGAATTCTATCGATTCATTACACTCATTTATCTCTGTATCCGTGAAAAGCCAGATTTTTTATATGCCATTTACTTTGTTCCTCACGGAATTTACGCAGCTGTTGTAGGCTTCTTGTTTGGTATTCCAGTGATTCAAGAGCTCATTGGTACAGATAGACCGAAGGTTGCTCAATGTAAGCTGTTTCAATATTTGATTAAAAAAGCTGCTCGAATTGGTGTTAGAGGTTCTTCATCCGTTGATCAGCTTGTCTCATTAGGAATTTCTAAGGAAAAACTCTTTATTCCAACTGCTGTTAATGTCCTTGATTTTTCTCTGTTTAAACCAGATTTATCCCCAAAGACATTTGACTTAATATATTGCGGTCGAATGGACAAAAACAAACAAATTGATTTATTGATCAATGCCATAGCTATTACACTTGAGAAACATCCTGAAATTCGTGTTGTTTTGGTGGGGGATGGACCTGAACGTTCTAATTTAGAGAGACTCTGTAGTAGCCTTAATCTTGAAAAAGTTGTCATATTTACAGGTAATCAACCTTTTCAAAATATTCCTAAATTCTTAAATCAGTCAAGAATATTCATGATGGCATCTGCATTTGAGGGTTTACCGGTGGCAATGATTGAAGCGCTTAGCTGCGGACTCCCTGTTGTGGTCCCCGACATTGGTGATATTCGTGATGTGGCAGTGCATGGTATAAATGCTTGGGTAGTCAGTGAAAGTGGTGCAAAAAATTATTCGGATACATTTTTAGCATTGTTGACAGATCAAGATCTTTATAATAGATTAGCAAATGGTGCTCTCAAAACCCGAGAACGATTTGTTAGTGACTATTCCTTAAAAAAGGCAGTGGCAGATTGGGAAGAGATTCTATTAAGTCTTTAAAGGATCAAAAGAATAGGCTTAACAGTTTTTATTATGAGTAAAACAACTATTCTCAGAAACACGCTGGACACTCGACCCGTAATCATGATGGTTATTGGTGGATTAGGCGCAGGGGGAAAAGAACAACAATTACTTTCTTTGTTAAAAGGATTAAAGCAAAGGAATAATTACTCAATTGTCTTGGTTGTCATGAATCCAAATGGTTCTCGGGAAAGTGAAGCCTTGGAATATATAGAGAACCTTTTTGTCATAAAAAGAATCTTTTCTTTTGATATTTTCTCTCCACTGATCCGGATTGTTCAAGTTGCGCGAAAGCTCAATTTGTCCTTAATTCATACTTGGGGAAGTGGGATTTGGGATTTTTTAGGATTATGTGTATCACGATGGCTTAAAATTAGATATTTACATGGGGGGATTCGTTCAGCCCCAGCCACATTGAATTTTAATAATCGGTTAAGCAAGTGGTGCGCAAAACGCGCAGATGCTGTCGTGGCAAATTCTCAAGCAGGATTAATGGCTTTTGGTCAGGAAAAAAATCCTAAAGCGAAGGTTATCTATAATGGACTTGATCTTTCACGCTTCGAAGGGATTAAGCCCATATCATCCGAGTATGATATCTGCATGGTAGCCAATTTTAGCCAAAATAAAGACCATCAAACACTTGTTAATTCAATGGCTATAATCTTCAAAGCCTTTCCACAAGCAAAATTATTGCTTGTCGGACATGATGCAGGAAATCTGAGCATAACAAAAACTTTAGTGAATCGGTTGGGCTTGGACGATTCGGTTATTTTTGTCACAGATTGTTTAAAGCCTTGGCAATTAATTGCTAATAGCATAATCGGTGTTCTGGCAACGAACCAGACAATACATGGGGAAGGTATTTCAAACGCGATTCTTGAATATATGATGTTCTCTAAACCGGTGGTTGCATCTGATAATGGTGGAAATTCTGAAGTTATTGTTCCTGGCATGAATGGGTATCTAGTGGAATCTGGGTCAGCTGAAGCAATCGCCGATAAAATCATTCTGTTGTTAGAGAACCCAGACCTAGCTAAAAAAATGGGGATTCTTGGTAAAGAAATGGTAATAAAGAATTTCGGTATGAATAGAATGATTGATTCTTATGAATCCATTTATATGGATTTGATTAAGGAGCCGTAGAATTTTTATGAGACTAATACCTAAAAAATTAATTGAGTTACTTAAGTACTATGTAATTTTCCGAGGAAACACAATCAAGTATTTGCGAACCCAAGGTGTAAAAATTGGTGATAATTGTCAGATTTTAAACCGTCCGCTTAATTATGGGTCAGAACCATGGCTAGTTGAAATTGGTAACAAGGTAACAATCACCAATGGGGTCTTCTTAATTACACATGATGCATCTAGCCGATTATTTCGAGACACCTTACCTGAATCTTCATCTTTTGGTAACCGCTATGGAAGTATTCGAATTTTTGACAATTGTTTTATTGGTGTCAACACAATTATCTTACCAGGCGTAACAATCGGTCCCAATAGTATCGTAGGCGCTGGAAGCGTTGTTAACAAAGACGTGGCGCCTAATACCGTTGTGGCTGGTGTACCTGCAAAAATGATTTGTAGCTTAAATGACTATATAGAGAAATACAAGGTCAAAAGCATTCCAATCAAAGCCAAAAATCGAGATGAACTACGAAAAGAATTAACCCGGCTTTTCTGGGGAGAAGAAAGATAAATTTCGCTTAATTAGAATCTGTTTTTTACATCGCTAATTCTGGTTGATTATATGTACTTTATTTTTCGGAAAATTCGCATAACTTGTCGATATCTTTCCCACAACCTATACGAACCTATAAAATTAAATACTTTATATTCTAATTTTAGGGCTGAATTTAATCTGGAATAGTATTTTTTAAAATCATCTTCCTGTGGCTCTAATAGTAATAGCAATCCAACACTGATTAATCTTGTCATGCGCTTGATAAGGTTATGATACTGGTAATCCGTTCCCTCATCAAATCCATCAAGCAGGGAAAGCGTTTTCCTAATGCTTTTTGTTCGATTTTTATAACTCCTGACATTCTTTTGCGTCCAAGAGCCGGGTACATTGTACCGGTAAACAGATGTTAGTTCATCCAGGTATTGAATTTTGCCACGTGTTAATGCTAAGAGTGGTACAGTATTGTCCCAAATTTGTGAATAGTGATACCACTCTGGTAAATCGTCATAAATTGATTTTCTAACAACAGCAGACCCCATTCTGACCAAACGACCACCCATTAGGATAACATTTTTTGGAGAACATACACTATCCTGATTTCGATACCGTTTTATATTGACTTTGTTCGAACCCGAGGATTCGATCTCCTTTGTCGCTGTGAAGCACATGGAAACATCCGGATGGCTTTCCATAAAGGTAATTTGTTTTTGCAGTTTCAAGGGATCGATCCAATAGTCATCAGCCTCTAAAAACGCAATATATTTCCCTTTTGCTTTTGGTATGACAACTGTGGCATTAATTTCAAAACCTTTTGAGAATTGATTTTCAGTCTGAAGAATTGGGATTATTTTATCTGGATATTTATTGGCATACTCCAATATTATTTGGGGTGTGCTATCCTGAGATGCGTCATCATGAATAATAATTTCATAAGGAAATTGCACTTGCTGCATTAAACAACCCTCAATTGCATCTCTTATATATGCTTCAGCGTTGTATGCAACCAGGCTAACACTCACTAAAGGAGTGTAGGCACTTACTAGTGGTGTTTGCATAATAAGCCTTTTACCTTTATCAATATTGCTTTTATAAAGTTACCTGCTATCGATTTATATTCGAGTAACTGTGGTGATTTAATTATTGTGTTGATTAAAAAGTAAATGATAAAACCGGCAAGGATTTGAAGAATAAATTTGAGCAAATTACTTTCAATGTTAAGGTTCCCAATTAAATACATGACAAAACCCATAATTGCAGAAATCGCAGCGATAGGAAAGAGACCTTTTAATTGGTCAACTAAACTATAATCTATCAGTTTCCCAGCAAAAATGCTAACAATAACATGAGAAATAATTGCAACACAAATTTGGCCATATAGCAAAGCTAATATGCCTGATTTGTAAGTTAGGAATATCGCAATAGCCGTCATTATATATTTGACGATCTCAAGTTTTAGATGTAAATCCGAACGACCTTTGATTCGAAGCAAGTTGTAATTCTGGACAACAACAGGAAAAAAAAGCCCAACTACGCAAAGCAATTGAAAATAGGGAATGCTGTTTGCCCATTTATCTGTTAACAAAAAGAGGAAAAGTGGTTCAGCAATGGCAATTAAACCGATCATCAATGGCACATGGAGAAACATAGACATCTTGATTGTGGTGCTATGTACTTTACGTAACGTTTCATTGTCGTCTTGATAAGGAGAAAAAGTCGGAAATATTACTTGCCCCAAAGCCATGCTCGTGGCAACAGAAGCTGCTGATTCCATGGTTGTTGCCCGGGAGTAGTAACCTAAATCTTGTGCAGAATAGTTTTTACCAATAAAAGTTTGATAAAGATTTTTAAATATTGTCTCAATTATTCCAGCAATAAGAAGCTTTGACCCAAACGAATACATAGATTTTAATGAATTTAGAGAAAATTGTCGGGTTGGGCGCCATTTATTTATTATCCACAACAAGATTGCTTGAGACAGGCTATTCGAAAGGGTTTGAATGACAAGACTCCAAACTCCTAACCCTTTATCGGCGGCAAGGATTCCACAAAAACCCGAAATAAATACCGATGTAATACTCACTGCAAAATGCTTCTTGAATGCCATTGACTTTCGTAATAAAGAGAGTTGCACTAAACTAAAAGCATTAACGACCATGTTCAATGAAAGAACACGTGTGAGAGCCAACAGAGCGGGCTGTTGATAGAAGTTAGCAATCAATGGGGCAGAAAAAAATAAGAGACTTGCTAAGACTATTCCAACTAACAGGTTGAAGTAGAAAATAGATGATGAGTCCGTTTGTGTCGCATCTTTCTTTTGAATCAATGCGCTTCCAAAGCCACTGTCTAAAATTGATTGAGCGATACTTGTAAATATCACTAACATTCCAATTAAACCAAACTCGGCAGGATCCAATAATCGGGCAAGAATTATGGATATAACGGTATGTACAAATTGGAGGCTTAACCGTTCTGAAACTGACCAAACCATTCCATTGATGGTTTTTTGCTTGATATTTGACATTTTTACCAATGTTGTATCTTTATTTGCTGCATTTTTTGGCTAGTATAACATTGAAAAGCTAAATAAAATTTTTACAAAGCTTAGGATTTATGGCATAATGGTTTAGACGATTTGATCGTACTGTTAACCCAAGTTATCTATTGAGCTGAGGTTAATTACGAATTACCTAAACCATCTATTCGTTCAACTAGTTATTTCGCCAATATCATGAGCGAAAACCCCCCAAGCATTTTTACGCCAAGGTCCTTATTAATTGTGTAAAGTAGTTTTCTGGGAATTTTCCATAATTTATCTTTAGGTCCCCGATTAGGAAGCTCCAATGCACTACTCGTGTAAAAATAATCCACAATTTGATACCCGGTACCCTTCAATGTACCCAAAGCAGTATCTTTTGAGAAAGAGTGGCGATAATCCCTTTCAGCATATTTTTTTTCGAAGTAAGAGCTTCTAAGCACAGAATAAACCGTGGTTTCTAGAGGAATATGAAAGACTTTATACTCCCCTTTCGATCTAAGCTGACTTAGAAATCCAAGATAATCTGTCACATGGTTTAATACATTTATTGCCATAACAAGATCAAAATGTAAATCCTGGGTTAGTAAGTTTTCCGGGTAGTAATGAATATTTTGCGTTTCTTTGTTTTTACTAATACTAAATGGTTCAGGATTTGTCTCGTAGCCAAAAAATTCTACTTTTTCATCATAATAATTCGCTAAGCTGCGCAACACTTCCCCTGTACCACATCCAATTTCACAAATTGTCTTTGGGTTAATATCGGTTTTCTCTAAGATCTTATGGATATTTTTAGCCTTCCATGGGGAGTCCTCCTCATGCCAACGGTTATTTTCCATAGATTCGAACCCATCTTTTTTATTTGCGTTCATATAAATTCCTTTTATGGGTGTATTAAAAAGAACTGTTCTTGTTTAGTACTTCTTAATATCCGGGAACATTACAATATATTCGCCATCATATTTCCCTTTAAGGGACTCTATGATGTAATCCTTAAAGTTGTGAGCAAGAATTAGTATATAGTCGATTTTTGTTTCATACAGACGCTCTCGAGACACAACTTCAATGCCTGTTCCTGGAACAAATTTTCCTTGTTTAAAGGGCGTATCATCCACAATAAACTCAATCATAGAATCGTCTATTCCTACAGAATTCAAAAACACACAGCCCTTTGCTGCTGCGCCAAAGCCTGCGATCTTCTTTTTATTTGATACCAAGTCCAGAATAAAACTTTTGAATTCATTGATTTTTTCGTTTGTTCTTTTACCCCATCGGATGCAGTATTCTTCAGTGATTGTCTTTTCCAGGTTTAAGAATGAAGGGATGGTGATATCAGGTTTATTACTTGCTGATTTTTTCATCATAAGAACCCGAAGGGTGCCTGCATGCATATCGTGGTAAGAAACATTGACGACCTTCAGGCTTTCTTGATCTGCTAAATCCATGATGTTTCGCAGACAGAAATAATAAACATGTTCATGGTAAATCTGATCGTAATTGTCATTGAGTAATGTAGTCAGTACATATGGAAATTCAAGACACCACATACCATCATTTGCCAAATTTTGAGAAATACCTTTGACAAAAGACCTAATTGGTTCTGTGTGTTGAAAGACATTTGTGGATGTGATGAGCTTAACCTTTTGAGATAGTTTAGTGGTTTCGCCGAAATACTCATTGATATATTCAATTCCAGCTTCTTCGTTCATTTCTTTAAAACTATGGCTGCAATCCACGTTAACATAATGAAGCTGGGAATTTTTTTTGCGAAATTCCATTAGCAGAGAACCATCATTTCCACCAATGTCAACTACATAGTCATTCTGTTTAAAATCAATCAATTTTGACAGGTAATCATACATGTTGGAACAGTGCTCAAGGTAAGGCTTATTTACGCCAGAGCGGTAAAGATAATTTAAAAACAAGCTATCTTTATCAACAACCTCTGTCAAACATGTTAGTTTGCTCTCCGGGAACAACTGGATTGCAAGTGGAAACCTTTCTACTGTAAGAGATTCTTGCCTCGTTGCACACAGGTTGTTTACCAACGGAACATTACCGAGGTTCAGGTACTCAACACCTCGTGATGACCCACTTATAGGACAGTTTGTAATTTTCATAATAGGTGAATATTATACATCCTTTTAGTTACACAAATTAGTTGATAAGATTTTAAAACCAGTCTCAAACACAATTATAATAACTTATATTGCTCTTTGGAGCTATATTTAGCCCAAAAAATAGTGATATGTAACAGTAATACAAATTTCTTTATGAAAGTTGTTTTTAAGGACAAATTATGACTTCAAAAGGCAACCCAAAAATCGGGATCGTTGGTACAGGATACATAGGTAGTGGACTTAAACGGACCATAGACCGATTATCTGATTTGGATATTTCTTGTGTGTTAACTCAAAGAGACCTCAGTCATTTTCCTGCTGAGGGTAAATATACTCATTCAATTCAGGAGCTCATTGATAAAAGCGACTTAGTGGTTGAATGTAATGGTGATCCGATTTATGCGACAGAAGTCCTTTGCAGGGTAATGGACGCAGGCATCCCAGTAGTAACAATGGATTCAGAGTTGCATATCACTTCTGGAAGTTATTTGTCTACTAAGGGTTTAGTCACTGAAGCAGAGGGAGACCAACCAGGAGCTCTTGCAGCTTTAAATAAAAACCTGATAGAGGTTGGATTTAAACCAATTGTTTTTGGTAACATCAAAGGCTTTCTCAATCTAGACCCAAAGATTGAGGAAATGCAGTACTGGGCAAAGGTTCAAGGGATTTCACTTGAACAGGTGACTAGCGCTACTGATGGAACAAAGATTCAGATTGAACAAGCTTTCGTTGCTAACGGTTTAGGTGCTGTTATTGCCAAGCAGGGTTTATTAGGTATTGAGAGCAGAAGCATCGATGAAGGAGCTAAGCTGCTTGCTGAACATGCAAAAATAATTGGTTACCCAATCAGTGATTATTTGTTGTGCAGTCCAGAAGCTAAGCCAAAATTACCTGCTGGCGTTTTTATTACAGCTGAATATGATGACATTGAACTTCCTACGTTTAGGTATTTAAAATTGGGAGAGGGACCATTTTACACCCTGCTCAAACATTATCATCTAATCTATCTGGATATCCCTGTGACGATTAGGCAAGTCCTGAGAGGAGAAGGTGTTCTTCTTAATAATAGTTTAAAACCATCGGCTAGTGTTTTAGCCGTAGCCAAGAAAAGAATGATGCCTGGTCAGATCATCCATCGGACTGATCGTAATTTTCAGCTGCGTGGCGAAGCAGTTACAATCAAAGAGGTTCCCAATCACGTGCCAATTGGTTTAATAGACAATGTGGTTATCAAACGTATAGTGGAACCAGGACAAGTCATTATGTATGATGACTTAGAAATTCCAGATTCAAAAGCTTACAATGCTTGGAAATTCACCTTAAACTTGTCTAGTTAACATATCACGGGGTAAATTAATAAATCCAAAATCACTATAAAGGGTCAAAGTGTTAAAATTTTTTGAGAGTTTTTGCTAGAAAATTTTGGGTTTCGTAGAGGAAATTAAATTTTTTTCAATCTAGCTTGTCTGATTTTCCAGCTTACTCATAATACTTTCTTTTAATTCACCCACATTCGCAAAATTTAAGATTTCGCTTTGTTTAAATTCAATATTAAAAGCAATTTCAATGGCTATGATCAGATTAACATGGGACAAAGAATCCCAAGAGTCTACATCATCAGCGGTTAGCTCATCAGACAAAACAATTGTCTCATCATCAAAAACTTCTCTAAAAACACTTGTCAGCTTTTCTGTAATATCCATTTTCACTCCATCGTTGATAAATCACCCGGGTCTTTCCCTTCATAATGTGCTCGCAATACACGCCTTAAAATTTTCCCACTTTGATTTTTTGGGATTTTTTCTATAAGAATAAATTCTGCAGGAGTTGCTACGGTTGAAACCTTGTTTGATATGTAAATGCGACATTTTAATTCAAGGGCTTTATCCCATATAATGCTGTTTTTTAATACAATAAAGGCAATAATCTTTTTATGTAGAAGTGGATCGTCAACTCCTATAACAGCCGCGTCACCAATTTCATCAATTTCTAATAGAGCACTTTCAACCTCAAAGGGACCAACCAAATGTCCTGCAGTATTAATTACATCATCTGAGCGGCTTACATACCAAAAATATTCGTCTTCATCTTGGTAAGCAAGATCGCCAGTTATGTAATACTCTCCGTGGAATTTTTCTGAATAGGCATCTTCTTTTTTAAAATAAGTCCTAAACATGGACTTCCAACCCCTGCAAACGGCTAAGTGTCCATGAACACCTAGCGGTACAGGTTGCATGTTGTCATTCAAGATAGATGGCTTGATTCCTATCCTTGGCTTTCCCATTGATCCAGGCTTTACTTTCAAGCCTGGTCGATTTGAAATCATAATGCTCCCTGTTTCAGATTGGAACCAGTTATCGTAAATCTCAGTTTGAAATATTTTCTTACCCCAGTGGTAAATTTCCGGATTCAGGGGCTCCCCCACACTATATATTCGTTTCAAGTTGTTGGTTTGAACTAAGGAAAATTTTTCTGGATCTTCCTGCATAAGCATTCTCAAAGCTGTCGGTGCCGTATACCAAATGTTGACTTTCTTGTCTTTAATTATCCCAAGCCAGTGGTCTGCGTTATAGGCACCACTATATTGAATATGAGTTACCATGGTACTCATTGGCGCAAAAATTCCATAGGATAATCCTGTTATCCAAGCTGGATCTGCTGTGCACCAATAAAGATCTTCCTGCTCAATCCCCATTACTTCGTTATACGATTGGATGATGTCCTGAATAGCTGCGTGAACATGAAGCGCGCCCTTTGGCTTTCCTGTTGATCCAGATGTGTATTGGAGAAAGGCTGGGGTTTCAGAATCAAGCTGGTGTGGATAATTAAATATATCTTCAGCCTCTTCCATAAGCTTTGACAAACTCAATACAAATTCGTTTTTGTGTTCATCTATATCAATTAGAAGGATAAATTGTAAATTTGGTAGTTTGTCCTTAATTGCCAAAATCTTTCTTACAAGGCTATTTTTTGTAATTACAATTTTTGCTTCACTATTTCCCAACCGATCTAGAAGCGCTTCTTCACCTAAGGTAGAAAAGAGGACACAAGACATTGCCTGAAGCTTAAGAACCCCAAAAATACTGCTAATAAGGATCGGACTGCGTGGTAAAAAAATGCTTACAACATTGCCAGTTTTAATAGCGAGATTCTGTAATATGTAGGCAATTTTATTTGATTCCTTTTCAAAATATCCATATGAATATCCGGTCTCGGTGAGGTCAGTGTTTATCCAATGGGTGATTTCTTTGTTCTCATTCCCGTTATCACACCATTTTGTGATGCAAGCATAAGCAATATTGTCAACTAACATTGTTTTTTCCTTTTATGGATTAATCTTCCAGAAATCAATATCTTGAAATGCCACATCATTATCACCAATAATCAGTATATCATTGACTTTATGTTCCTTTAAAAAGCTTGATAAAGAGAAGTCAGTATAGTATCTTAAGTCAATGCAGTATGTTTTTTTATAGTGCGAAGCAAGAAGGGGGTCTAAAGAATTTTGATAGGAAGAACCAATAATCAACAGATTGCGATCTGATGTATTTTTAAATGTATATTCTATTAGATCAGTAACCTCGCCATAAAAAGCATTGTAATGATTAATATAAGGCACTGTTGAATAATTTCCCTCAAAATACACTGATCGCCTATTTTTTTCAATTTTTTGCCCACTCTCAATTAATTCGTGATCTGGAATTGTAATTTTTTCGACAATAAACTCGTCTCCTCGGATAGGATACAGAGTTTGACGAGCCATGAAACCTAGAAAATTTATTTGTGGGAATGATTCAAGCTCGTTAATTATTAACGGAGAGGAGATATCAGGGTAATTAGCCGAAAGCATATTATATATCTCCTGGTAAACTCGAATGATCGCATTTACCCGCCAGTGATGATCAGTTCGATAGTAGTAATCTAAATGATCTTTGTGACTCTCCAGTAAAAAAGTTTTTATCGTTAACCCAGCCGGAAGCTCCTGTTCAAAATACTTAAAAGCTTGTCCATTGTCTGCGTCAATAAAAATTTCATTTAATGGATGATGTGCAGAATTTTTCAGTGTTTGATGATAATACAAATAAAAGTTTATATTTGGATTTGACCGAATAAGCTCTTCGTAGTTTTCTATTCTCGCATCAATGCTTCTTTTGGCATCTAAATTGAAAAATGTGGGTGTAAAAAGCAACTGTTCAAATTTCGTATCATAGTAAATTCCTGATGTCATATCTGCAGGAATGATTGAATCATTAGTAAATCCATAGGCGAGTTTAATTATGGCACGATCGATTGCCCGAGAAAATCGAATTGCCGAAACACGAAAGGGCACTTTATCTGTTATTAAATTCTCAAATTTCTGAACAAAGGCACTATTTGTAAATAGATTTATGAGGATGTTTAAGCCCTCAGCAATTTTTCCTTCACGAATCAATTTAATGGCAGAAGTAAGGTTTGGCGCATTTTGTGAAGGTGTTCGCTCCAGTGTTCCTTGCTTTATGACTGCGGTCTGTTGCGCTGTATCGGCTTCAAATGGCAATGAAAATGGAGTTATCAACAAAATGATAAAGAATATTATTAAAACAAAAGAAGAAATTTTATTCAAATCAACTTTCCCTATTTTTTTACCTCAGTAAAACCCTTGTTTTATTTATTAGAATTAGAATAAATCGCATTCTGCCCATAACAATTCCATTCTTATGGTTTGATTATCCATTGATCAGTATCAAGAAAAGCCACTTCATTATCACCAATTATCAGTATATCTTCAACTTTATAACTATCAAAAAACTTAGACAGTGTAAAATCCTGATTTTGTCGCAGGTCCAAATAGTATGTGTGTAAATAATGTTTGGCAACTAATGCAACTAAGGGGCGTGCATAAGAATCCCCAATTATTAGGATATTTCGATTGGTTTCATTATCGCAAAAATATTCCAGGAAACCTTTTTGTGTGCCAAAATATTCTCCGTAATGATCTGTAAACGGAACTAATGAATAATCACCTACAAGGTATTCATCACGCTGATCATAATCCCCTTCTATCCCGTTATCAGTAACCTTACATTTTGGAAGATCGGCGTCAAATATTGTAAACTGATCGCCTGAAATTGGATAAAGGGATTTACGAGCCAGGCTTCCTAAAAATTCAACGTTTGGGATTGGGATTAATTCTGATCTTTCAAGCCGGCTTGAAATTCCTGCAAAATTCTCTGACAACAGATCATAAATAATGTCATATGCTTTTAGAATTCCCTCGGTTTTCCAATGATGGTCCGTTCTATAGTAATCCTCGATGTGCGTGGTCATTGTATCCAGCATCATAGGCGCAAGATCTATCTGGTCATTTATGTTTTCAGTGAAATAAGCATAAGACCGACCGTCATCACATTCTGGAATATATTTATTCAATGGATGGGTCGGAGCATAAGTTAAGGTTTCATGAAAGAATATCAATATATTAATATCGGGATAAAGCGATGAAATTTCTGAATAGTTTGCTAATCTTTCATCGATTTTTGTGTAGTCATTCTTTTCTAATATTTCTGGTGGATAGAACAATGCATCATTAACACGGTCATAATATATATCGGAAGTCATGTCAGCAGGAGTTACAGTATTATCTGTAAAGCTATAAGTCAGATCAATAATCTTTCGGTCTACTGATTTTGAAAAAATAATTAAAGGCATCCGAAGTGGGAATTGGTCAGTTGCTGCACTGTCAAATTTCTTTTGTAATGAACCGCCTGTAAATAAATTCCATACCAGTTTCGCCGCCTTTTCTGGATGTCCTTGTTTTATGAAATCAAGGGCAACCTTAAGTGTTGGATACGACTTTTCTGGAAGCTCTAATATCCTTCCCTCTATCACAGATACTTGAGGTGTGCTTTTTCCTCTTGTTAACCAAATCATAGGAACCAAAAGGATAAGAATAAAAAACACTGATAAAACAAAATTAGAAATTTTACGAATAGACATTTTTGATTAAAACTGGGCGTACATAAATGAGGTAAAACCCTTTGAAAGAATATAGGTCAGGGTGAACAGGAACAGACACAGGTAAAGAATATCCAGTAATAATACTTGAATTCCACCTTTTGCCTTCAGCTTTTCGCTCAATTTATGTAAAAATGGTAAAGAAAAAAGTATTGAGGGTAACAGGAAGGGGATGTAGAAAAGGATATTTAATGATCTAAACGTTACCATATTGCTCCACCCATTCATGCCAAATAAAGCTTCATAGAAAGGTCCCCAATTTTGAATATTTGAAATTCTGAAAAATATCCATCCCAGCATGATTAATATGATTGCGTAGAGATGCTGAATCAATACTGGTGCTTTTTTGAGTTTTTTACCCAAAAAGCCTGCTTCAACGGCAAGGATCACTCCAAAATACAGTCCCCAAACAACAAAATTCCAGCTAGCGCCATGCCAAAGACCAGTTAAAAGGAAGACAATTAACAAGTTGGATTCTTGCCTGAAGAATTTTTGTTTTTTACGCGCAAATTCTAAAGGAATAAACAGATATGTCCGAAACCAAGCACCTAATGTTATATGCCATCTACGCCAAAAGTCTGAAATGCTTTTACTGATATATGGGAAATTAAAGTTTTCAGGAAATTTAAATCCAAACATCTGACCAATACCAATGGCCATGTCTGTGTATCCAGAAAAATCAAGGTAAATTTGAAGTGTATAAGCAATCAACCCAAACCATGCTAAATCAGCACCCATCTCAGCATAATTAGCATCAAATATTTTAGCGGTTGCCATACTGAGACTGTCAGCCAGCAGCACTTTCTTAGCTAAACCTCCTATGAACCTTCTCACACCTTGCATAATTAACAATAGATCAAATTTGGGATTAATTAACTCGGCTTTTATCTGGTTAAAACGCGTAATCGGTCCCTGTAATAGCTTGGGGAACATGATCAGGTAGGAGCTAAATCGAATCAGATTCTTCTCGGTGGGGTTCACTCCATTATAAACATCAAGAATATAAGAAATTCCTGAAAACGTGAAAAAGGATATACCAAGGGGTAATCCTAGATTTTGATAGGAAATATTGAGAGGAAAAACGGCTTTAAGACTCTGAAGAAAGAATCCGGTATATTTATAAAATCCTAGTATCAACAGGTTTAACCCAACCCCAATCCACATATGTAATTTGGCTAATCGAGACGATTTATTTTGTATGGCTTTTCCTACAAAAACACCCCAAAAATAATTCACCAACATGGAGAGAATCAGTATATGGATATGAGTTGGATCAGACCAACCAAAAAAGGCTAGAGAAGCAAGAACCAGAACAATATTTTTCCAACCACTCTTAGGAATAATGTAAAACAGGATCAAGGATACTGGTAGAAATATAAAAATAAAAGTGATACTAGAAAATGGCATTTAAATCCTTCCAAAGGCTGTGCTTAATAATAAAACCCAAAAAACTATTATATATGATAAATTCTAGATTCTTGGGCTTTACAAAGAATGACTGAAGATTATTTATCAGAAATTGACCTCTGAAATTCCAACATCTTAAAAACCGAGCCATAATAAAGCTTGTTTTATATATCCCCTCCAAACCTGAGGATGATGTTCACCGCCTTCGTTTTCAATATAGTTAACAGAAGTCACACCATCTCTATAAAGCGCATACCTAATCCGTAACGCACCTGATAAATATGCATACTGTATTGTTATATGCTCTCCTGGATTATCACTTTTTTGAACATAAGGATAGACAATACCACTCTGTTCATTTGTACCGATATATAGGAAATACTTTACATTTGTTGGGGCTTGATTTGCATCAAACCAGGCTTGCAGTCCATTGGCTTCAAACCAGGTCGTAAGAGCAGGTAATTCGACCCGACTCCCCCCCTCCGCAATCCAAACCGCCGGAGACATGGCCATTACTCTTGAAAAAGTTGAGGGTGCAACCAAACCAGCATGAAGCGCAAGTAGAGCACAACGGCTCCCTCCCCCAATGGCAGTATTAGAACGATCGGTTAAGGTGTGAAATCTTGAATCAATAACGGGCTTTAGTTTTTCCCTGATAAAGTTAATCAATGCACCCCCCTTAGGACTAGTAAGCTGACTGGCTCCACTTACCCAATGATCCATATTTAAATTTGAGGTACGCGTATACTCATCCCAGGGATAATCAGCGTCAAACCAAATACCTACGGCAATGACTCCTCTACCCGTGTCGTTATAAAAGTCGTTTAATTTTTCATCCATTGTCCAGTCGTCTAAATCCGATGGATATGCAATTGGCGGTCCAAACATGTGCTGTGCATCCATTAGATAAATTACAGGATAATGAGCGCCAGAATTATAGTTAGGAGGAAGATAGACGGTAATATTTCTAGTCCGACTTAAATATGGGCTCATATTAATTGAAAAAGTTATCTTACAGCTACTTGGACCTGGGCAGCCTTCAAACACTTTAAGTGTGAAGACTTGGGTTGCATTTGGTTCAAAACCATTTTGTGCTGTAATGATTATTTCATAAGTACCTATTGATGTCGGAGAACCCGAAATTGTGGCTGTACCATCACCATTGTCGATAAAACTAACCCCAGAAGGCAATGTGCCCGCATAAGTAATTATGGGGGTTGGATTACCAATGGTTGTTACCAAAAAACTATTTTGGCTTGACATAATAAAATTGGCGGAGGATGGGCTGGTGATCACAGGAGGTGTTGCGGGATACATGACGATTGGAAAAAACGAAAAATAATAATCCCCATTAATAAGGGAAGCAATGCTCACTGTTTTCGTTTTTGTCCATTCAGCAGGATTATCTACCCCGCCCATAATATGATCAAGTGAAACGCCAACTTTTACCAAACTATCTACCACTGCTTGCGTTCCTTCAAGATATGCTCGCGGGAAGGATAACTTATTACCATTGGCATCTTTAATGGCAGGTCTTACAACCAAATCGGTAATCCTATCAATGGGGTCTACATCAAGGATAAAGTTGACATTATCAGAGACGCCATTGTGTTCAATAAAAGAAATGAGTTGATTATCTGACAACCATGCCCTACCTGATTCAGCAAACCAAATGGCTGGTGACATTGCCACTACTTTTGAGTAAACCTCTGGTTTGGTTAAGCCTGCATAAAGTGATATCAGCCCACCCATCTTGGAACCAGCGATAGCAGTATTCTCACGATCGGTTAATGTTCTGTAACGTCTATCAATTTCAGGTTTAACTGTGTCTACTAAGAAGTCAAGGTAGGCATCACCTTCGCCACCTTCAACCTGGTTGGCTTCATAAGAGTCCACCCACAAGTACATACTTTGATTCACCCACGGGCCATATTCATCCCACATGTGAATTTGATCATATTCCATGCCGACAATTATTACTTCTCCTGGAAAGCTGCTCGCATAGAATTTATACAGGTCTTCATTTAGCGTTCGCTCATCAGGCGAAACACCGGATCGGATGAAGATGTTTTGAGCATCCTGAATATAAATGACTGGATATGATTTTTCCCCAGTTTGATAGCTTTCTGGTAAGTAAACCAATATGTTGCGCACTCGATTGTCTAATTGAGGCATTGGAAGAGAAAAGTAATTAAGGCGATTTTTGTCAATAAGGTTTTCTTGAGATGTCAAGGATTCTTGATGCCCTGAATCATCTATGACACTTGTTGTAGGTAGAATCCCGGGAGATTCAAATAGCAAATCCGGCGAGATAAGATTGCTTTCGTTCAAGGGTATCTCTTGCTTATCCAGACTGGCGAATACTGGCCCATCAATGCCAAGGATGAATGTTAAAATCACAATTATTGTAGAAGCAATTCTAAATATTTTATTACCAAGGTGTTTATGTGAAATACACATAATCTCTCCTCTTGTTTTCATGGTTTACCACTTTATTATAATAGTATTGCACAAATGCATATTTCCTACCTATACACACAACAGA
>CAZJLN010000005.1:0-7109 GCA_964546745.1 uncultured Anaerolineaceae bacterium | reverse complement strand
GCATGTTGGCTGCCATTACCTGGACTGCGTATGTCTTATTACTTGGGGAAGATAATTTATAGGCATGAACCCGATGTATAATTCTGTTGTTGATACAATAAGGTAAAAATTACATTCTTACGATCGATGGAGGCAATATAAAAATAATCGGTGGCAAGTTTGGACTTCCTGAAAAGACAATCTCGAATCCTGATGTTCCTCATTTTTTGTCAGGTAATCCAATTTTGTTATTTAATGGACGCTCAGGAATAAAGCTGGTTCTAGATTCGCTTAAGCCTAAAAACATTTGGCTGCCATCCTATCTATGCCCTACCATCCTGACTGCTGTCGACCCCGAAGTTAGTAACATTCATTTCTATTCAATTAACGATTGTTTACAGGTTCAAAATTTCGATTTTCTTAATGAAGTAAAAAGGGGAGATATCTTTTTATTCATTGACTATTTCGGATTCCCCTTTTCTAGAAATTTACAACAGGAATTAAGACAGAAGAAAGTCATCCTTTTTCAGGATTGTAGCCAGGCATTATTTTATGTATGGCTTGAACCTATATCCGACTTTTGTTTATACAGCCCCAGAAAATTTCTTGGCGTTCCAGATGGTGGCATTCTCAAGATAAGTTCGGATTATCAAATTGACACCCAAAAACTGGAAGACCCGCCAGAAGATGTGTTTATGCAATTATTTTGGGCGATTGTTAAGAGACATAACTTTGATATCAATGGGGAACCAAATGATTGGAACGAATTCTTTATCAGTGGAGAAGAAGGATTAACCCCGTGTTATTCCAGAATGAGTCACCTGTCAAGATGTTTACTACGAAATTCATTTGATTATGAGGCGATTTCTCATATTAGAAGAAACAATTATCAAACTTTATTAGATAAATTGGGTGAATTCGCATTATTCCAGGATCTTCCAGATGATGTTGTTCCACTGGGGTTTCCAATCAAAATAGAAAATCGAAATCAATTACAAAGAGAACTTTTTAATGCAAATATTTTTCCACCTATTCATTGGAATATCAATGGGGTTGTACCAAATCATTTTAATAAAAGTCACTTACTGAGCCAGACAATCATGACTTTGCCTTGTGATCAAAGATATGGGGAAGAAGAGATGGTGTATATGGCTAAAGTACTTCTAGAAAAAAAACCGTAACTAAATGGCTTTCGCCCATCTTAAGTAATTTGGATTAATGTATCAGACAATCTACAGCATCCACGTCAATTACTGGAATGTTATGGGCTTCATACACCAACTTTCTTTCGGCAAAGCTATTATCAATCATTATTGACTTGGGTTGCGTTATACACGATGCTTTGCTTTCATTAAGCGGTAAATGGATAATCTGATCAAATAGCTCAGAATTTATCTTAAATCTTGCTAAGGTTTCTTGAGGCGAAGTATCATGCTTAGTTAACAGTATTATTTTTTTGTTTTCATTGACACATTGATAAAGGAATTGAATAAGCGTGGTGTTGACGATTCCTTTGACAATAAGTGTGTCGTCAAGATCCACATACACAGTATCAAAATCAAACGGTAACTTAAATCGAGCTTTTAAGCATCTATCAAGTGACCAAGATCCAGGCATTTCAAGCGGGACAACATCAATTCCATTTAACTCATAAATACCCATTAACGCAAAATTCACACCCTTATGTCTATAAAGTGTCATTGTGCCAGCGTGACGACATGAAACCTCAAGTAGTTTCAACTTCCCGTTACGATCTTCTTTTAATTGGAAAAACCAAGCGCCAAACATATTAATTCTGCTGTTAATCTCTTGGGCAATTCTTAATACATCTTCAGAAGTATCAAGGGTGTGTGAGCGCATCGCTATGCCCATATGAATACGGTCACGCTGTCTTATGCCGCAAAACAACAGTTCACCTTTTCGATTTGTAAAACAGTCAACAGTAAACTCTTCGCCAGGAAGGTATTCACAAATAATTAGATCTTCTTCTTGAGAATGATTGAAGGATTCTGCTAGGGTTAATAAAACCTTGGTACGCTTTCCACCTTCACCAATGTTGGGTTTCAAGAAAAGAGGATAATCTTCGCTTGGTACTACATCTAAGCTTGGATACACCTTTGGACAAAAATCACAATCACTAATTAAAGCAAATGTTTTCTTTTTATGCCTGCAGATATCAGCTGTTTGTGCATCTGCAGTTAATATTTTTGCATTGATGCTGTTACGATTATTTGCAAAATATTGAGCTATCGTATCATGCGTAGGAATGACAATGTCAATATTCCATCTATTTATCAGTCGGTTAAAGCGATGTGTAAACTCGGGATCATCGATATAGTAATTATCTTCCGAATAGTGATCTTGTGGATAAAGATACACAGCATGGTCTGACTTACCGGAGGCACCAAATACTTCAATATCGATATGCTGACAAAGCGATTCGTATATTTCAATCGCGTTTTCCGAGCCAGCAGGGAAGATTAAAACATTCGTCTTTTCCAATTTGATATCACCTCTTCTATCAGAGACCGATAATTTGTGTTTGAGAATTTATCACAACACATAAAAAATTATTCAACGTGAAAAGTTTTTCAATTTTTGATAAAGTAATAAATTCTGTCATATTTTTAGTGTTAGACAAGCGTAAACATATCCAACATTCTGATAACTTCATCTTTTGAGTTGAACATCAACACGTCAATAATTGATAAATTTGGTATAAACTCATTCTTAAATTGCTTGTAAACAATATCATTTGTTTTCAAAAATTTTAATTCCAGATTTTGTCTTTCGAATTCAGCATAATCATACAGAGATTGACCACCAATAGCATTGTAGTAATTTGTTGCGTGTAAATTTCTACAAATCTCAAAAACCTTCTCTTTTCCACGAAGAGAATTATTCTTTTCTAGAGTTGAACTAATGATAATTTCTGTTTTGATATTTAAGAAGTTACAGACACGCCGTATCGTATACTCGAGAAATCTTGCCAAGTTGTTTTCCTCAAATAGAATGATGTTTTGAAGCATTGGCATAATGTCATCAAAATATGGAGCTTTTGAGTAACACATTGATAGTGTTGATAGTAGTTTTTCTCTTTTACTTAAATCGTTAGATAAATTTATTTCGAAAATTAGTTTATTTGGGCTGGCGTGAATTGTTGGGATATGAATAAACTGAGCTCTACCAGCAACAAGGATTCGGTTTCGATTGACCCAACCCCCTTTAATAAAGTTCACGTCATCATAAATTACATATTTATCCACTACATTAATCATTTGCCAGTACCCTATGTAGGGAAAAAAATAAGGTTGCATAATTCCTAATATCATGATATGTCAATCAATCCTTAGTTCCTTAATAAGGATATTTATGATTCTTTCCTGATCTGAATACTCAAGCGTCGCATACAGAGGTAGGCACAGAATTCGACTTGCAATTGACTCAGATACCGGACAATATGCTTTCTCAACATAAGGAAGAAGATTCAAGGAGGGATAGAAATATCTACGGGAAAAGATGTTCTCCGCATTCAAGGCGGCTTGTACTCGTAATAACTCACTTTCATCCTTAAGGATGATTGGATAATAACCATAATTTCTTGTACATTCAGAAATGGGCTTGGGAATAATTACATAATCAATTAAGGCATTATCATAATTTTCCGAGATGATCTTTCTTGCAGATATCAGTTGTTCAACATACTTAAGATTTACCAGCCCCATGGCTGCATGAAACTCGGAATTTTTTGCATTAATACCCAAACAAATATGATCATCCCCATTATGACCAAATCGCATTGATAGTTGGATTTTTTCATCGATATCCTTGTCCTTAGAAATAACAGCTCCTCCCTCTATCGTATGGAACAGTTTTGTTGCATGAAATGAGCAAGTTGATATATCGCCAAAATCCAAGAGAGAACGGTTAAACAATTTAACTCCAAATGCATGTGCAGCATCGTAGATCACTTTCAAGTTATATTTTTTTGCAATCCTGTCAATTGCCTCAATATCGCATGGGAACCCAAAGACGTGAACTGGCATAATGGCTTTTGTTTTTTCGGTAATATTTCTCTCAATTAAGTCAGGATTGATGCAAAGCGAATTAGGATCAATATCAATATATACCGGAGTGCACCTTTGCCAAAGAATCGTCGAGGTTGTTGCAACATAGGTAAATGGGGTTGTTAATACTTCACAATCATGCAGATCAAATGCCTCAAGTGCTAATTGAAGTGCAATTGTTCCATTCGACACAAATTGAAAATTTTCTACTCCAAGATAATTACGCAACCTTTCGTTTAGATTTCTTGCTAAAGGACCCTGATTGGTTAGCTGAACGGTCGTAAAAATCTCATTGATGTAACTCTCGTATTCTTTGAGGGGAGGTAAAAATGATTCAGTAACATTTATTCTTTTCATTATTCATTTCCATCACTAACAGGTGTAAATTCGCTTAGCTTTTTTGAAAGAATATTTATAAAACGATCCGTAAATGAATGCTGGTTTTTCTTTAGAAAATTGACGGCCTCAACAGGCGCAATTTTTCTAAACAATTCTTCTAAAGCAAATCTATTCCTAACACACATCAATTCAAAGTGATCATGCTTATTCAGAACGTCAACAAATTCATCTTTTATTAGCTCGTAGAATTTAAACAACTTCTGATAAAAATTATGATCATTAAATGTCTTTAAGGCAGTGTTTTTTCCATGTTGGCGGTAATTTAACACCAATTTATCTGTATAACCCACTCCGTTTCCGCGTAAGACAGCATTTATCATAATCCACCAATCGTGATATAGAACCCCCTTCGGAATGGGCAGACACTTATCTATTAATTGCTTTTGAATTAAGGATGCGCAACCTAATATTGGATTTTCCTCTAAGAAATCAGCTAACTGATAAGTCCCATGACGTGAAGCTTCATAAACTTCATGCATAACTATTTCGGGGTGGTAATTGTCTTTTTCATCAATAACCAGATATGAACCGCTTATTACATCAAATTCATCAACATGTTCTAAAAGTGTTTCAATCTTGTCAGGCATCCAAACGTCATCCTGGTCACACAAGGCAATAAACTCACCTTGAGCAACCTGAATCGCTTTTGTGAAATTTTCCACTAAACCATTATGATTTTTATTCTCTAATAACTTATAAGGATAATTTACCGAGAAAGCTTGTAAAATCTCAAGAGTTTGATCTGTAGATGCATCATCACTAATGATCAATTCGATGTTTGGGTAAGTCAAAGCAGATAAACTATCAAGTTGTTTTTTAAGAAAACGATCCCCATTATATGTAGCCATCACTATTGACACAAGAGGTTCTCGACTTAATAACGATTGTCTTTTCTTAACTACTTCGTCAAATTTGTAAGTATATTTTCCCTCATAATACAATCGGATATTTTGTCTATAAGTTCCATCATCATATTCATGACGATCTATGGTTCGTAATCTGTCATTCAAAGAGCGGAATTCGTTAGGATTATCCCAGCTTTGAATGTCATTTACAATATTCTCGAACATGTCATTGTAACTATTATAAATATTGGGAAGACTTTCATACGCTTTATCAAAAAAAACATGGTTGTGAACTGAAAATGGGACAGCACCACAACGAATTCCTTCAACAAAGTATCCATCGATCCCCTCTCCAAAGGAAATTATCCATTTGGCTTGTGAGATTAACGCGCGATATTGGTCATAACTCAATTTATCAATTTTTAGAGTCTTAAGGGTAGGAATGCTTTCTTGGATTTGACTAATAATCGCTGAGGAGAATTCATTCTCATCTGGTGAATAAGCCAGTAAATTTTCTTTTTGTTCAAAGCTACGGTAGTTATATTCAATTAAGTTGCTGGCTGATAACCAATGAACAGGCATGTCATAGGCTGTTCTCAGTTGTGGTACACAATATTTCTTGTGAGCACAGGTCATGGTAAGGTCATTGGTCAAATAACGCAAAAGATCCACCACTTGAGGGCGGGGCATATAAGTATTGTTTTGATTTAGTATGTTAATCTTCAGTTGAGTAATATTTTGCAACCAACTAATTTGTTCAGGTTCCAGTTGTTCTATAAAATTTCGTAAATGTACCTCTGGCAGGTGAATAATTAAGTTTGTTAATTTTTTAAAGTAAGAAGGTATTTGATCAAATCTGAAAATATCATGCTCCGATTCAAAATTTGAATAATTTGCAAATGTCTTAGGGTGTGGCATTGTGGCAATCATGACATCACTGTTATGAATGTTTTTTAATGAATTTGAAACAGTGGCAATCGAACAGATAGACATGAGTCCACCTGTAATGGCATCTCTTTCAGGAACAAGAAACAGGATTAAGTGCGAACAATCTTTATTAAATTGGTCTTCAATTCGATTGTCTTGCAAATGTTTTATTTTAGCTTGTTCATCTTCCGTCACTTTATCGAACGGCGGATAATTTATCCTGTATTTACGTTCCTCTATTCTTCCATATTTTTCGAAATGTATAAGCGGATCTAGTTTATTTTGACGGACTAACGGATGCCGAAGATAATATCTGATACTGGAAAATTCTTTTGAAGGACAAAATCCGCTTTCTTTTCCAATTGATAAATAATGACTATACGGAGATACTTTTAAATTGCCCATGTATCGCTGGCGATACCAGTCAGCGTCAAACAGAGGGGATTTTTTTATGATACTTACCTGTTCTAGCTCTAATAGTCTCCCCTCTATTCGTCCGAATTTTTCGTAATGAAGCAAGGGATTCATTTCTGCAGCATATACATCCGGATTTGCTTGATAATAAGCTTCAGTTGAAAAAAGGGGGGATGGATCATAGTTCATTTTAAAACCCGAGTAAAGGTAATGCTTATGTGGGTTTTCTTTTGTATCTAAAAGGTATTCTTTTTTATACCATTTTGGGTCAAAATAAGGGGAGTTTTTAATTAAATGGATGTCTTGATACGATAGTACAAGATTGCTATGCGGTTTAAATTTGGTAACTAAACCACACAGACCAATTTTTCCTTTTTGTGTCTTCTGATGTTCTTCTGAATTATTCATAACAAATTAATTAAAAGTCAAAATCCATTCAATTACTTAATTGACAGATAAACTAAATATGCTTGTGTCT
>CAZJLN010000004.1:0-36447 GCA_964546745.1 uncultured Anaerolineaceae bacterium | reverse complement strand
CTGATAGGGATTAATCCCATAAGAATCAGGATAGTGACTTAATCCACAACAAGTGCACAAAACCGCCTGGACGCATTCTTTGAGGACGAGTGGGTCATAACCACCTTCCAAGACGAAGAGCAATCTGCCCTGGCTAAACGTATCAGCGAGGATTTTCAAGTGCTGAGCAATCGCATGAAAACCGCTGGTGCTAAAGCCAAGACCGGTGAGCGGATCAGCAAAATGACCATCAAAGCCAGCTGAGACAAAAATCATCTGGGGCTTAAAGCACTTGATCCAGGGATCCAGAATGTGGAAGAAAATGGGTTCTAATACCTCATCACCGGATTGATGTGGCAAAGGGAGGTTGATGATACGACCTTTGAGCTGTTCACTTAATAGACCGCTGCCTGGATAGATATCTTCTTCATGCAGAGAGAAAACACCTACGCGGGCGTCATCCCAGAAAATTGCCTGAGTGCCGTCGCCATGATGGGCGTCAAAATCGATAATGGCAATGCGTTCCAAGCCAGCTTCTAAAGCATCGGCAGCGGCAATGGCAAGGTTGTTGAGCAGGCAGAAACCGCCCGGTTTGCCGGCATCGGCATGATGCCCTGGGGGACGGACTAAGGCAAAACCACATTTGGCTTCTTCGTGCAGAATCATTCGAGATAACTTTAGGGTGGCTCCAGCGGCATCACGCATGGCAGTGCAGGAGTTTTCGTTGACAAAGGTTGGCGAGGGGTCCAGCTTTTGGAGCCCCATTTCACAGGCGATCTTGAGTGAAAGCAGCATTTCTGGCGAATGAACACGCAGTATTTCTTCATGGCTGGCAGGGGCGGCATGCACAAATTTGACCCCCGAATATGGAGGGGTATTGAGCCAAGGTAAGATTTTTGTGAAACGGTCAGGGGATTCAGGATGCCCAGCCCAATAATGCTGGTTGGAAACAACAATTGAACAAATTACATCAGCCATGTTGGGTCTCTTTTCGATTAAATATCTGGATCATACCGAATATTTTTAGCAACCATAGCAAAGCGATCATGGTCAATTCTACCTTAGTTTAGGTAGGATAATACAGAAAAGGGGAAGTGTGCTTGGCTTATTGAAACAGGACAAGTCAGGTAAACTGGACTTTTAGATATTAATCCAAAGTACCCAAAACCCTCAGAATTGTACGAACAATTAACAGAAGCTAACTAATTGGTGTTCCTTAAGCGATTAAAGCAAATGAGACACAAGCTAAACTATAACTGCTTGGCTGGTAACTATTTAACGCAGAACCTTACCTTACCTAATCAAACACTCATCTAGGCTGTGTCCTTATTGGCTCATTCCTCCACGATCATCTTAACAGCCCCATCCACATGCGCCTGGGTCGAATCGATCACTGCGATGGGCACGTCAGCTGGTTTTATCAGCAGTTCGATCTCAGTACAACCTAAGATCACACCCTGGATTGCGTCTTGCTCGATCATTTTATTGATAATGTCCACATAGCACTGATGCGAGCTTTTCAATACCTTACCGAAAGCAAGCTCATCGATAATAATCCGATGGATGACTTGCATATCTGCTTCCGTTCTTGGCACGACCACTTCAATTTTATGATGTTGCAAGCGTTTTTTGAGGAAATCCTGCTGCATGGTAAAGATAGTACCCAAGAGCAGCACCTTTTTTGCCCCCTGCTCCTCACACTTTTGTGCAATACAATCTGCAATGTGTAGGATAGGGATATCCAGGGATACTTGCAGGCGATCATAAAAGCGGTGCATGGTATTTGTGGCAATTACCAAGAAATCCGCGCCGGCAACCTGAATTTTGAGTGCTGCATCTAGAAGGCACTTATAGATTAGCTCCCAATCCTGGGCATGCATGCGGTCATTAATAAGGTCGAAGTCGAGATTATAGAGGATCATTTCCGCGCAATGCATCCCGCCTAGAGCTTGATTAACCTGTCGGTTGATGCGATAGTAATAATTGACGGTAGATTCGAATGTCATTCCTCCCAAGATACCGATCTTTTTCATAATAGATCTCCTTTTTGGTTTTGTTGTGAAAATTTTAACACAGGGAGTTATTTTTACCGCTGACTGTAATCAGATTGAGCAAGAGAGATACATAAACTAAATATCTCCAGGGGTTAATACTCAAGTTGATTCAATCATTTGTTTATTTTTAATGTATCCTTATATAATATTAATGTTACTCATGCTTCATTGTTCGCAGTTAATTAAAACAGTCAAATCAGGTAGACCTGAGAAAGGAAAATGTAAAAATAAAACATGTTGTCATAATCATATTTGTGGATTTGCTGATAAGCACCACAACTGTCCCTGTTCTTGCAAAAAGTAATCCTGTTCGTGTCTGGGCGAATATAGAGTGGATCGACACAGGTATAGAGGTTTCCGAAGGGGTGGTGATCGACATCAAGGCAAATGGCAAGGCGATTACTGGACCTATCAATGAATATGGACAAGGCGTAATCAGCGGTCCTGAAGGTCAGGAGACTATCTGCTATACGGGAGAGTACATGTGTTCTCTAGATGGTGCACCTTTTGGTGCTCTGGTAGGCAGGGTTGGAGAATCTGGAACTCCTTTCTTTATTGGCGCCGGACCCATTAACTCACCTGAATCCGGAATCCTTTTCCTTGTCGTAAACGATTATTCCGGAACCTACTATGATAATCAGGCAGGTTTTACAGTTAAGCTTTAGGATTAATAGAACTAAATCGTACGACTTTTCGCTTGTTTCTGGAGCGAAACTTTTATGAGCTCAAGGTGCAGTTTTTTTTGGATTGCACCAGTCGAATTGTAAGGGATATCGCAGAATTTTTTGTTAACGAAGGTTGGCAGGAGTCAGCTTTTATAGGTCCATTTCACAGGCGAATAGCATTTCACGCAAATAGACGCGCAGGAGCTCCCTGTCGCTGGCAAGACCAGTTAGAAAGAATTGGCTGTCGAGGGATGGGGAGATGCTGGATAATTCCTATTTTATATGGGAATTCGGGGTGACTAGTTCATTAGTGACAGTTGGAAGCAACAAAGGATCACATACCACCAGCAATGTTGGGTTGCTTGTAGATCAAAAATCTGGATCATCCGGTTCTTTTTAACAAATAAAGCAAAATAACCATGAAAATTTTCTAAGTTATACATTAATAAGGTGGGGAGTGCGTCAAAGTCCATTGCCAGCGTTCCAAAGAACAAAGAATGAAAATTAATTTTTGAGAAAAAATTGAGCAGAAAATAGAACCTTCATCTTCCAAACACACCCCACTTTTTATTCTGCTGGCTTTGAAAAGGCAAAATAGTAAATTTTTATCTATCTTTGTCTCACACTCACATGATATAATAAAATCAATCAATAAGTATTTTGATTTGAAAGTTAGCCTTGTTACCTAAGAAAGGAGGCAAGCCTATTTGTTCGATCAATAAACAACTTAGTTTCCACTCACCCAATCAGATAAATATTTTCTTAAGGAGAAAAGAAATGCAAAGAAAGTTGATTTGTTTTGTTTTTGTTTTGATGCTCATGGCGGGTTTAGCAGCAGGTTGTGTCCCTGCAGAAGAGGAAACCACGGAACTTAAAGAGGTTGTCATCGGAGTTTATGAACCTATGACCGGTGCCCAGGCAGCCGGCGGTGTTCAGACAATGCAAGGTGTGAACCTTGCGTATGAACAAAGGGGAGAAGTTCTTGGTGTACCGATCCGCATGGTATTGGTGGACAACCGCAGCGACAAAGCAGAATCCGCTACAGCCATGACTCGATTGATTGAACAGGAAAAAGCCATTGCCGTGGTCGGCAGCTATGGCTCTTCCAACTCCATGGCTGGTGGAGAAGTCTCTGAAAAGGCAGGCATTCCCGTTATGGGCTGCTCCCCCACGAACCCATTGGTTACAGAAGGTAAGGAGTTTTACTTCCGTGCTTGCTTTATTGATCCATTCCAGGGTCGTGTGATGGCAAAGTATGCTGTTGAAAATGGCATTAAGAAAGTTGCGATCATCCAGAACATTTCCCAAGACTACTCGGTGGGTCTGGCAGCTTTCTTTAAGGAAGCATGGATTGAACTAACTGGATCTGCAGATGGGATCGTAGCTGAAACCGCCTACCAAGATGGCGACCAGGATTTCACTGCCCAATTGGGTGCAATAAAAGACGCTGAAGCCATATTTGCACCCGGCTATTACGGCGATGCCGCCCTGCTGATGAACCAGGCACGTGAAATGGGATTCACTGGTTTGTTCATGGGGACTGATGCCTGGGAAGCACCAGAACTCATCTCAATTGGTGGTAAAGCTGCTGAAGGGGCTGTGTTTAGTTCACACTACTCCGCTGAAGCCGCTACAACCACAGCGTCAAAACCGTTTGTAGAGGCTTTTGTCGCCAAGTATGGTGAGCAACCCAGTGCCATGGCTGCATTAGGTTATGATGCCTACATGCTGGTCGTAGATGCTATTGAACGAGCCAACTCATTTGATCCAAAAGCCATTCGCGATGCCATGGCTGGAACAAAGGAATTCGTGGGTGTAACTGGCTTTATAACGATTAACCCAACCGGTGATGCTGTCAAAGATGCAGTGGTTCTCGAAGTTCGGGATGGTGCCTTCAAATACCTCGCTACCGTCAAACCCTAAAGTTTATTTTTTATCAAGGCGCCCAGTCAATCTTCTGGGCGCCTTTTTTCTCAAGCAAATCTGCATCACACCTTTAATATTAAGCAGTTACAGGAAAAACAAAATGACCATTGAATCCTTTTTTCAAAACCTTACCAATGGCGTTTCACTGGGAGCTCTTTATGCGCTCATCGCCATTGGGTATACCATGGTGTATGGCATTCTGCGTTTGATTAACTTTGCGCATGGCGACCTCGTTATGCTGGGTTCTTACATCGCCTTTTATGGTGTCGCAATGTTCATGCTACCATGGTGGCTGGCTTTTCCGCTGGCAATCATCCTTACCACTTTGGTTGGGATCGTCATTGAGAAGGCAGCTTATAAACCCTTACGCGAATTTCCGCGAATTAACCTGTTTGCCGCGGCAGTTGCTGTAGCCTTCCTACTGGAAAATCTGGCTATCGTGATTTTCGGAGGTCGCCCCAAAGCATTTGCACGCCCTGCTTTTTTGGACCAGCTCCTCAATATTGGAAAGATATCTCTTGTCAGCTACACACCCGTTATCATTGTTACGGCAGTTATTCTATGTACGCTCCTTATTCTTATCATCCAACGCACGAAAGCTGGCATGGCTATGCGTGCACTTTCCAAGGATATCGAAACGACTGGTTTGATGGGCGTTAACACCAATCGCATCATCATGTTCGCCTTTATGCTCGGTTCAGCGTTGGCAGCAGCCGGTGGCATCCTCTGGGCAATTAAATTCCCTCAAATTAACCCCTTAATGGGCGTTATGCCCGGACTCAAAGCATTTATTGCAGCGGTATTGGGGGGGATTGGTAATGTGTGGGGTGCCATGATCGGTGGTCTGCTTTTGGGTGTGGTTGAGATTATGCTGGTGGCGTTCTTCCCTCAACTGGCTGGATACCGGGACGCATTTGCTTATACGATACTGATTTTACTATTGCTGTTTCGTCCGACTGGCATTATGGGCGAAGTTCAAGCTGAAAAGGTGTAAGATGAAAAAAATATCACCGAACCACCTCAGAACTGCAATTGCATTAGTTGTTATCATCGGCTTATTGATCCTTGCCCAGCTCTTTCTCAATCCTTATTACAAACGGATCCTTAACCTATGTGCCATCTATTCCATCTTTGCCGTGACTTTTAACCTGGTGTTTGGATATACGGGTCAGTTCTCGTTAGGTCATGCAGGTTTTGCGGCAATTGGCGCTTATATTTCTGCCTTATTGACCTTATCACCTGACCAAAAAATTGTAAACTTCTTTCTCAAACCCATTCTTCCTTTTCTGGGAAATTTGCAGCTTCCATTTTTTCCGGCATTAATTCTTAGCGGACTTGGCGCTGCCCTAATCGGCGCGGTGATTGCCTGGCCTGCATTACGACTGCGTGGTGATTATCTGGCAATTGCCACTTTGGGCTTCAGTGAGATTATTCGTGTTCTATTAGTCAATATGCAGCCAGTGACGAACGGTGCCCTCGGATTGAAAGGAATTCCGGGTTATACAAACCTCCTTTGGTCGTGGGGATGGTTAGGCTTATGTCTTTTTGTCCTCAAACGATTAGTTGATAGTTCGTATGGTCGTGCGATGAAAGCGGTAAGAGATGATGAGGTTGCTGCTGAGGCATTGGGAGTTAACCTGTTCAAGCATAAGATGATGGCTTTCTTGGTCTCGAGCTTCTTTGTTGGCGTGGCTGGTGGACTGCTTGCCAACCTGATCAGCACGATTGATCCCAAGGTCTTCCAATTTTTCCTGGCTTACCAGATTGTGGGAATTACGGTGATGGGTGGTATGGGCAGCCTTACTGGTAGTGTGATTGCTGCCTGTTTGTATACCATCTTCCTAGAAGCTTTACGACCGATTGAGTCACAATTCAACATTGGTAACCTCGTTATCCCCGGCATTCCAGGCATGCGAATGGTCCTTTTTTCAATTATTCTGCTCTTGGTGATCCTTTTTTACCGTAAAGGTCTTATGGGTAATAAGGAATTCAGTTGGAATGGATTGATAAACACTCTGGACCGATTGAAAAAGAAATTTTCAAGCGCTTCATCAGGAGGAACACAATCATGACCACTCTCCTGAAACTTGATAATGTAACGAAATGCTTTGGCGGACTGACCGCAGTCAATAAGTTCTCCACAGAAATTCATGCAGGCGAGCTATGCGCATTAATTGGACCCAATGGTTCTGGCAAAACCACGATTTTCAATGTGATCACGGGAATTTACAAACCTACCTCAGGTCAAGTGCTGTTTGAGGGTTTGGATATCTCTGGTAAGCGTCCCGACCTGATTACGAGTATGGGTATTGCGCGTACCTTCCAAAACATACGGCTATTTAAAGGGTTGAATGTGTTGGAAAATGTGATCGTTGGTAAACATCTAAGCCTACAATCTGATCCAGCAACGGCAGTTTTGCATTTGCCCAAATATCAGAATGAAGAAAAAGAAATGCGCAAGCAAGGAATGGTGCTACTTGAATCGCTTGGATTGGATCATTTTGCATATGATGAGCCTACTTCTTTGCCTTATGGACAACAACGCAAACTAGAGATAGCCAGAGCGCTTGCGACCAATCCGCGTTTATTGCTATTGGACGAGCCTGCGGCTGGAATGAGCCCATCAGACGCAGAAGAATTGATGAAATTCATAATGCATATTCTGGGTAATTTTGAACTGACAATCTTTTTGATCGAGCATCAAATGCGCGTGGTTATGGGTATCTGCCCACGCATCATCGTCATCGATCATGGTGAGATGATTGCTGAGGGCAATCCTGAAGAGATCCAAAATGATCAACACGTGATCGAGGCTTACCTGGGAGCGAGTGACCATGCTTAAAATTGAAAACTTACATGTATACTACGGCGGAATCCATGCCTTGCAAGGCATCAATTTGCATGTCCCTGAAGGCAAGATCATCTCTTTGCTAGGTGCCAATGGTGCTGGAAAAAGCACTACGCTACGGACAATCATGGGCATTGTCAAGTCCTCAGAAGGGAAGGTTGTGTTTTTCGGCGAAAATATCCTCGGACTCAAATCTTTCCAGGTCGTGATGAAAGGCATTGCTCTGGTACCTGAAGGTAGACGGGTATTTACAAATTTGACTGTTACCGAAAACCTGGCGTTGGGTGCCTATACCCGAAGTGAGAAAACCCAGATCCGAGAAGATATAGAAGAAATCTACACCCTTTTCCCTCGCCTGAAAGAGCGCGAGAAACAGAGCGCGGGTACTCTTTCAGGCGGTGAGCAGCAAATGCTGGCATTGGGGCGTGCGCTCATGTCCAAACCCAAACTTCTGATGATTGATGAACCCTCTTTAGGATTAGCACCAGTACTATCGCAAGGCGTTCTGAGCAAGCTCAAAGAACTTAACCAGACCCGCGGACAAACCATCTTGCTAATTGAACAAAATGCACGGGCAGCCTTGAGCATCGCAGATTATGCTTATATTCTTGAGACTGGCATTGTAAAGCTTGAAGGACCTGCTGCGCAACTGGCAGTCGATGACGCTGTACGACGCACCTATTTAGGCATTCATTAATTCATGTTTAAACCTATATAGAAGAAGTGCTGCTTACCACAGCACTGTTTTTTTATTACTTTGAATTCCCCTTACGAAATAGAATGTACCTTTCCATTGATTAAAATGCTATTTTTTTCCAAGGAGTTGTCACCCTTCGAGAATCACTCCAGTACTGGTTGAGAAAGTGTACGGATGAGCACCGTGACTTGATAAACAACATGAGTGACTTACTTCTACAACTGGGCTTGCTTTATCATCATCATCATCATCCAGATCAATTTTGTTAAACAGCCCAAGCAAATCTGAAGCCAGATAGTAACAGGAGAACGATCATAGTTAACGCGAGTAATGCTTTTACACGATTAATGGTGAAAGGCATTCAATTGATAAAATGGATTTGAGAAAAATAATCAATATCAGATAATAAATTATCCATGGCGTTCTAAACCATTGTTAAACATAGCCCTAAATTCTCTCAGCCTTTACTAACACAACTATACAGACTATATGAGGTTGACAACCTGAAAGCTGTGTTGCGAGGGATTGAAGTTAAAGAAACATGGGAAAAGATACGATATATGCTATTTCCGATGGAAGGATTTCAAACGCTGACATATGAAGAGATCTCAGGAATAACATCTATTGAAGAGGCTCATCCGTTTTTGCAGAAAGCGAATTGTTACTGCATACTGGAACGTGCACTTGAACGGTATCATCAGGAAAAGAGTTTATTTCCTCTTGAGGTTGCTTTAGATTTAAATTACTAGCGAGGTGTTTGGGACTTTATTGAGTCCCTGCCAAAGAGTGAAGAGAAAAATGCAAAGAAATTATTGGGATTGATCATTGATAAAAAGAACCTTTCATGGGCGGTGCGATATAAGTTGTACCATAACCACTCAGAAAGCGAAATTATCAACTAAACCTTGCCTTTTGGGTACAAGGTAAATGACACGAATATCAGGGCAGTTGCTTCTGGAAGAGATATTTGCCTAATAGTTGGAATAGTTTATCCATCACTATCTTCTACAAAGCAGCAAAGACCTCAAGGGTATAAAGAAACCATCTGGTATATTGAAAATATCCATGAGGAGCAGGATCGCGAAGAGAAATTTACACTAAAGTGGCTTAAAAGTTATATAAAAAGTAAGCCAGAAAATATCTCGGAATGAAACTAGGAAGTGATTATTTGCTATCCATATTACCATCGAACCTTATCGATACAGATCTGTGACTTGTAGTATTTACTTTAAAATAAAAATTACAATCGAAAACCTAGTCGTGTACATAGAGATTTTTGTGTCTTTTATAAAAAATTAAATTTGATTGCATGCATATCTTTTGCAAGGTTCCTTCAGTGGTATAATCCCAAATCGATAAAAAACAGATGAGAGAATATTGATTTATGCTTGAAAAAATTAATGCGATACTGGAACATTTTTCTGAAATCGAACGACGGATTGCGGAAGCAGGCTCGGATTATCAATTAATGGCTGAGCTCTCTAAAGAGCGCTCTGACCTTGAGCCTGTTGCTACTGTTGCCAAAAACTACCAAGATGTCTCCGAGTCCATTGAAGAGACTGAAGAATTATCCAAATCTGAAAACTCAGAACTTGCCGATCTGGCAACCTTGGAGTTGGATACTCTTTATCAACAAAAAGATGCCCTCGAAACCGAATTAAAATCCTTAATGATCCCCAAGGATCCTCGTGATGCTCGCAATGTCATTATAGAGATCCGTGCTGGCACAGGTGGAGACGAAGCTGGGTTGTTTGCGGCTGACCTTTTCCGCATGTATCTGCGTTATGCTGAAATTCGCAATTACAAGACTGAGATCATGTCCAGTAGCGAGACAGGGATTGGTGGGATCAAAGAAGTCATTTTCATGGTCAAAGGAAAAGGAGCTTTCTCAAGGTTTAAATATGAATCCGGTGTACACCGCGTTCAGCGCGTCCCAGAGACTGAGTCCCAAGGACGCATCCACACTTCGACAGTGACAGTAGCTGTTTTGGCAGAGGTGGACGACGTCGAAATTGAGATCCCCGAGTCTGATATTCAAATGGATGTATTTAAATCCGCCGGTGCGGGGGGGCAGAACGTTCAGAAGAACATGACAGCTGTGCGAATCACCCACATACCCACTGGCATGGTTGTGGCATGCCAGGATGAACGATCTCAACTCCAGAATAAAATGCGAGCAATGAGTGTTTTAAAAGCCCGGTTGTATGAAATTGAGGAGCAAAAACGCTTATCTGAAAAGGACGCTACACGACGATCACAAATCGGTAGTGGTGAACGTGCAGAAAAGATTCGTACATACAATTATCCCCAATCTCGCGTCACTGACCACCGCGTGAATCTTTCTTCTTACAACCTGGTTGGGGTAATGAACGGCACGGAATTGGATTACTTTATTGATGAGTTGCGCCTTGCAGACGAAGCTGAGAGGTTGTCTGCCTTTGAAAACCCCATTTAAGATGAATCTTGCTACTTTGCACTCTCAGTTAAGTTTAGGTCTCACCGGAAAAATCGAAGCCCCGCAATATACGGGGCTTTTATTAGCAGCTTATACCTTACATAAAGATAAAACCTGGATTCTGGCTCATCCAGAATATGTTATTTCGGAAGTAGACATCGAAGTGATTGAAGGGTTTAAAATGCGCCTTCTAAAAGGTGAACCCTTACCATATATCCTCAACCAACAAGAGTTTTTTGGCTTGACTTTTTATGTTTCACCAGCCGTGTTGATCCCCAGATCTGAAACAGAATTGCTTGTCGAGCAGGCATTAAAGTGGTTGAGTGCTCATCCAAATAAGCGCAAAGCTCTAGATGTGGGTACTGGAAGTGGGTGTATTGCCATTGCACTGGCACATACCATAGAGGATGTTTCTGTGACTGCCAGTGACATTTCTGTTGGCGTATTGAAAATTGCTCAGCGAAACGCAGAATTGCATCAGGTAGACTATAAAATTCAGTTTTTTCATTCTGATCTTTTATCAGAAATCCAAGGGAAATATGACCTGATCTGTGCCAACCTGCCATATATTCCAACAGCTAAACTCATCGAAGTGAACAGCCTACCTTACGAACCGATTGACGCTCTGGATGGAGGCGAGGATGGATTGTTTTATATTAGTAAGCTGATTGCACAAAGCATTTTGTATCTCAAGATTCCTGGACTTATGCTGATCGAAATTGAGGAAACTACCAGCACAGCAGTACTTGATCTTGCCCATAGTTTTTTCCCTACAGCATTGATCAATTTACATCAGGACCTGGCAGGTAAGGATCGATTGATTTCTATTGAATTAGAGGAACATACGTGAAAAAGCACACCATCGTCTTACCCATAGATGACCCAAGAGCGATCCCACGAGCAATGCGCACTCTAAAAAAGGGTGGTATTATTGTTTTCCCCACAGATACCTTGTATGGATTGGCTGCAGACTTTCTAAACCCTGAAGCAATTCAGACTTTATTCATGGCAAAGAACAGACCGATTGAAAAAGCTATTCCAATTCTGATAGGCAACTGTGAGCATATAGATTCGCTTACCCCTGCGATTGACGCGAGGATTGAAACGGTCATGAAGCATTATTGGCCAGGGGCATTAACGTTGGTTTTACAGAAGAAAGCCAACTTACCGGCAGAACTCTCACAAACCGATTCAATTGGTATCCGAATGCCAGACCATCCTTTTGCACTGAAACTTTTGGAACATACTGGACCACTGGCAACCACAAGTGCAAATATATCTGGTGCGCCAAATCCACTGAATGCGTATGAGGTCTTGCAGCAGTTAAATGGCAGGGTGGATTTGATTCTGGATGGAGGTAGCGTGAGTTTTGGGGAGGCTTCTACTGTGATTGATTGCACTGGGGAGGAACCTATTGTACTTAGATCTGGTCCCATTTCTTTAACCAAAATCCTTGAAGTTTGGAAATCCTAATGTCCATAACACTCACCACTGCATTTCTAAAACTGACGTTGGATCCAGAAAAAGGATCATTTTCACTTTCCAGCATGAAGCATGATGAATTAAGTTTTCAGGATGCTAGGACTTCCCTTCGCTATCATCAACAAGGCATTCATAAACTATTTCCAGGAGATGCTTGGAAAGTCACCTCCATATCCGAACCTATTCATGAAGTGACGCGCAAAGGATTAATCGAACGCGTTGATCTGATTAGTAAAACAGATTCGGAGGGAGTCCAGCTTCACCTATCGTTCGCACTGATGCAAGACAAGCCATTGGGATTAATGCAGATGGGCATCAAAAACCTAACTTCCTTGCCCGTAAACCTTGAACGCCTAACATTGATGGACTTACGCACAGGTGGGGTACGACTTAATTCGCATGGGTGTGATCCTGCATTTTACAGCAATGGCTGGCAGTCCTGGTCTCCCACTGCAACCTATAGGCAGGGGCAAAAACAGCAACGCAGCAAGTTTGGATTTTTATCCGAGCCTATGATCCTTAATAAGGGTACTACGATCACTAGACAGGCGAATCACTTCTCTAGCGATATGTTTGGGGCGTTAGTAGATCTATCCTCTCGTCAGGGGTTGCTTGTGGGCTTTCTATCTCAAAAGCAGCATTTCGGATCATTAGAAACAAGGTTCATACCCCAACCCACCCTCAAGGTATGGGCAAACAGTGACATGGCCCAACTTCTTCCTGATCATTCCATCTTTACGGATTGGTTATGCTTTGGTTTTTTGGACATAGACGCGCCCAAACCATTCCAGCATTATTTCCAAGCGGTGAATCTTGAAAACGAGGTCATACCCAGCCCAGAAGTTCCTGTTGGTTGGTGTTCCTGGTACCATTATTTCACCAAGGTTAGTGAAAATGATCTGAGTGTTAACTTAAATGCTATGGTGAAATTACGGAACCAGATCCCGATGCAATTATTCCAAATTGATGACGGATTTGAAAGCGCTGTAGGTGATTGGTTTAGTTTCAATGACAGGTTCCCAAGAGGCGTCAAGATCCTTGCCCATGAGATTAAATCAAAAGGGGTCATACCGGGCTTGTGGCTTGCCCCATTCATTGTACAATCCAGGGCAAAATTGTTGAAAGACCATCGGGATTGGATGTTACGCAATAAAAATGGCAGACCTGTCAACGCTGGATTTGCCTGGAACAACCTGGCAACTGCCTTAGACCTAACCATTCCAGCCGCACTCAATTATGTAAAAGAGGTAATTCATACAGCAGTGCATGAGTGGGGGTTTCAATATCTAAAATTAGATTTCTTGTATGCAGCTGCCTTGGGTGGTGAGTATTTGGATGACACTCTAACGCGGGCTCAAGTTTTAAGGCTAGGATTGGAAGCGATTCGGGAAGCTGCTGGAGAAGAAACCACTCTTTTGGCTTGTGGATGCCCGGTGGGATCAGCCTTGGGATTGTTTGATATGATGCGAATCAGCGCAGATGTTGCACCCACATGGCTGCCAGCTTTTGGTAATATCTCCAGCATCTTCAAAGACGAACCCAATATGCCTTCCGCAAAAAATGCGATTCAGAACATCCTGACGCGTGCCTCAATGGATAAATTTTGGTGGAGAAATGATCCTGATTGTTTGCTAATTCGCCCAGATTCTAAACTCACCTTAGCTGAGATTCAGTCTTTGGCATCCGCTATTGCTATAACGGGTGGAGCATTGCTACTCTCGGATAACCTTTCTTGCCTTTCGCCTGAACGCTTGGAAATTGCACAAATGTTAGTACCGATCATAGACTCTAGATGTCGTGTTCTGGATCTGTTTGAAAATACTTTGCCCGAAAAAGTAATTTTACCTCTTGAAGGTCCATGCAGGAAATGGCAAATAATGGCAGCCTTTAACTGGCAAGACAGTCCACAAGACATCCTCATTAACGCAGATTTATGGGGCTTAGACCATTCCAAGACTTTTATAGGCAGGGAATTGTGGACTGGACAAGCAATTCTATTTTCTAACACGGTAACTATTCCACAAATCCCAGCGCATGGCGTAGCATTCATTGCGCTCCGGCAATTTGATCCCTCTTCGCCTTGTTACATTGGCAGCAACTTGCATATCTCCCAGGGATTAGAAGTTCACAAGTGGGTTGAAGAAGAAGACTCTCTTCAGATCAGTATGGCACTTCCCAGACACGCAAAAGGACAAGTTTTCCTTTATCTACCGGAAGAACCTCAATCCATCACCGTTGACGACCTTCCGATTGTTTACAAACGTCAGAACAGCCATTTTTATGAACTTGATCTTGAATTTGAATTTACAGCCGAGATTAAAATTAGCTATTAAAAAGAATGGGATCAAGGTTAACCTTGATCCCATTTGTTCTAATCTTGAGATTATTGTTTACTTTCATCCTGCAATTCAACGACATGCGTTAATTTTCGCGCTTTGCGCTTGCGCCAAGCTTTGATTGCAAAGTATGCTGCAACTCCTAATGGAATTAGGAAGGGCAAGCAGTAAATTCCAAACCAGATCAACGCTGTGCCGATACCTTGCAGTAATTTGACTAATGCTTCAATTGCATCTTTGGCAATACCCTTGGGCTTCCATCCACCAATTTCAATAGGTTGTAATGTTTCTTCGGCAACCAGATCAATTGAAATGGCTGAGAGGGCTGCAGATTCCTGTAGGTATTTGATATGACCTTTAAGCACTTCAATTTCACTACGGATGCTGGTTAATTCTTTGAATATCTCAAGGGTATACTGCAAGTCCGGCGCGGAATCTAGCAATTCCACCAATTGTGCTTCTGCGGCTTCAAGGTTTTTGAGACGCGATTGAGAGTCAACATAATCGGAGGTTACATCCTGTCCTGATACAGTCTCGGTGATGACGCCATTTTCAACATCAACAACCATGCCTTTGATACGGCTCATTGCTTCTTCTAATCTTTCAGCAGGAACCCTGATTTGGATGCTTCCTTGCGGAACGGTCATTCCGTTACGATAGGTCTGGTAAACATTTGACGAAACAACAAAGCCTCCCAGGGATTCTGCCATTTTGGAAATGTCAGTCATGCTTTTGGATGGATCCGCCACTGCAATATTTAAATAAGCATTTTTGATGACAAGCCGTTCTACGGATGGGCTGTTAGCTGAGTTATCAGATCCCTCACCATAGTACTCCTGATCTTTGACATAAGATTCTTCCATCTCTCTATCTGCAGCAGGTGCGCCAACAGCTGGCATTTCTGCAGGAGCGATGGACTCAGCCATTTTTCGAGAAGCACAACCTGAAAGTAGTAAACCTAACAAGATTAATACAATCAATGCCTTTTTCATCTTATTTCTCCTATGAAATCAATTTTATTCTTCAGATTGTAGACGAAGTCACAACAGAATTTGTTCCTAAAAAAAGGATTATATCCCTTCAATCAGACGATAAGCATGTAAACGCGGCAGACCATTCTGCAATATTTCGAATTGGACTCTTTCCACATCATACTCTACACGCTTGAATTCCCAGGTGTCATCCTCAGAATCATGCAATACATAAGCAGCCCGTGAGTCCCGATCCCGAGGCTGACCTACTGAGCCAGGATTAAGAATGAACTTTTCATGGATCTTAACTGGAATGTTTGGAGCATAAAAGCGCAAGTCCGTCTTATTGTTTTCATTTAATTGGAATACGGAGGGCACGTGGGTATGCCCAACCAAACATGCATGGGTTGAAAAGGCTGAAAAGTTTTTACTAGCAGTGTTGGTATCCATAATGTATTCCCAAACTGGGTTTCGTGGGCTTCCATGCACTAAAGTTGTGTTGGTCAGTGTCCTTAAATCAGGCAAGGATTCTAAAAACAACTGACTTTTCTCACTTAACCGTCCCCTTTGCCAAATTAATGAGCGCTTTGCTTCATTATTGAAGGCATTGATATCAATCCGTCCCAGCACTGCTGCATCATGATTTCCTAAAACACAGATCAGGTTATCGAGCTGCATTATTTTTTCCACACAGGCATTTGGTTCCGGGCCATATCCAACAACATCACCCAGACACCAAACCTCATCAAATCTCCCAGCATCCTCTAAAACCGATTCGAGTGCTGTTAAATTGGAGTGAATATCAGAAATTACAAGGATTTGCACTGTGGCTTAAGGTAAATAATTGGTGAAGGTCCAGTTTCCATCCGAAGAAGTCTGCTGACTGTAAGTTCCAATAAATGCCATCCAGGTATTACCTGGATTGAGCGGAAAGACATTACCAGACGAGTCAAAGAATTGGATGGGTGCTCCCTGGTTGACTGCCTTCCAAGTTACCTCATGGGCTTGCCCATTACGGAAAATGATTGCTGTCTTTCCACTATAATTATCCCAAACGCTTATGTCATGAAGCGTTGGTGAATATTCTGTGTAATAGGCATAGAGCACAATGACATTGGAGAATTCAAGCTGTTCGTTGGTATTGGCATCTACCAGGGGAATCATAGTGATATTACCCCAAGCATCTTCTTCCTCAATCCAACGCAGATACTTACCAGTAACTTGATCATATCGCCATTCACCCAGGTTAGTGGGGCTATAGCTGATCAGAACATCATCTGCAAGTTCACCTCCGCTTGGAGATTTGGGATCAAAACGCATCCCATCCAGGTTTTTGCGGGTGTTATCAACGCCAAGTGTCTCCGAAAGAGTACTAAGCGCTTCAGAATTAGCAAACTTTGTATAAACATAGTTGCGTCCATCATCACACATGGCAGGACAGTAATCATAAATACCATTAATAGCCCTTCTGCCTAAGATGTTATTGATAACGGTTAATACTTTTGAATCTGCAGACCAAAATCCTAAGATACCCTGGTACATGGAAACAATTTGGGAGTCAACCAATCTACCAGAGCGAATCGGACCAATGCGATCATCATCCTGCCCATAATGCAAGGACATAAAGCGATTTACACTTGCACCAATATAATATTCAAACACAATATCTGCTGTAGATAAACCTGCATGTGGCCGCCCTATGACTGGATGGTTGGCGACTTTAACTAATACGGGTCTTCGGTCAAGAAGGGATGGATCATCTACAATCATACCAGTCAAGGGATTGACATTTGATGGAAAGTTTGTCGGTCCACTTGGATCAATAACTACTGTTGGGATAAGTGTGTTTGTTGAAGTAGGTGTAATGGTCGAGGTTGGTATAGGTGTTTCTGTCTGGGTATGGGTGGGTTGAAGCGTTGATGTATTTTCAGACGTGGCAGATTGCTTTATGATGGCATCTAATGTCTGTGCCACCGCAGTTTGCGCTGAGGGATCAATTGGCTGAACTTCCATACATCCTGAAAGCACTAATGATAAAGCTAACATTAAGGTGAACAAAATGTATCTACAATTTTTCATATTGTCCTCATTGAGCCTATTCTACATCATTTCTTCTAAGCATGCGACAACCTTACTACTTTTTAAGCAGTTAAATGGTAGCAAGATTTGTGCCAGTGTTTTTACCAGAGTTAGCTCAATAACTGATGAAGGCGATTCACACCGATATTAAAGTACTTTGCTGCTGGATGATGTAGAATAATTGCTGCAGTCGATTGTTCTGGTACTAACTGATAAGCAGGAGTCAGGTCCATTTCCAGTGCATCCGCCACAGGAAGCAAATTAAACACTTTTTGATGGTCGGAGAGTTCTGGTATGGCAGGATATCCCCAGGAATAACGCAGTCCTTGACCCTCTGGTAGATTTAGTTCATGGCGAATGTGTGTGTGAAGGTAATCTGCAGTTGCTTCAGCCATTTGTACAGCCAGCCCATGCAGATAATACGCCTCAGAATAACTCCCTTCTGATTCTAATTCGGCAAATCGTTTGCTGGCTTCCTCGCCTACGGTGACCACCTGTAAAGCAACCAAATCCATCTTTTCTGACCCAATTGGTAAGAAATAATCCGAAAGACACAAATTTTCACCGCCCTCCTGACGTGGAAATGAGAATCGTTCAATTTCCACTGGTTTTGGTAGGTCCAGTGTATTGGGGTCAAATAAGATCAGATCATTTCCATCGGATTGGGCTGGGAAATAGCCATAGACAGCTTTGGGGTGCAACCAGGTATTCTTTTCATTCTCTTTTAACATTTTTTCCAGGCGATAGGCAAAGTCAGATTGGAGCTTTGTCCAAGCTTCTCCATGAGTATTTTTAGCGCCCCAGGATAGCCTGAATAGCTCGTTTTTAGAAAGATATTGCGCAACGATCGAGACAGGCATATCCTTGACCACTCTGACACCCCAACCCGGAGCGACAGGAATGAAATCTGCTGGTTTGATATTCGAAGAAATTTCTTCTTTGCGGATTGCAACAGAATCACGATGCACTGTCCCAAATTCATGATCAGCTTTGGTATGAAGATCCTTAAGCAAAGTTACCCGCTTATCTGGATTAGAAAGTGCATCCATTACTGCCCATCCCTCAAAAGCATCTTTGCAATAAAAAACACCTGGCGAATAATAACTGCCCTCTTCTGTCTTGAGAATACGCCAGCCGAAACGTGGATTTATTGCTGCCCCACCAATAAGTACCGGGATATTTAGTTTTCTACGAGAAAGTTCATTAACGATCAATGGCATCTGCTTACTTGTGCTGACAAGGAGTGCAGAGAGGCCAATTGCATCAGCTTTTTCTTCAACAGCACGGCTGATAATGGTCTCGGCTGGTACCTGTTTACCAAGGTCGACTACAGTATAACCGTTGTTTGAGAGAATGGTTTTAACTAGGTTTTTTCCAATATCATGCACATCGCCATACACAGTGGCTAAAACCAATTTACCTTTACTAACGCCCTCTTTATGCTCAAGGAAATTTTCCAGGTAAGCAACTGCCTTTTTCATAACCTCTGCTGATTGAAGCACAAATGGCAGGATCAATTCGCCGGCTCCGAATTTATCCCCGACCTCTTTCATAGCAGGTAATAAAACTGTATTGAGAATTTCGACAGCTTTTTCAGAGCGTTTAGTTTGGGAGTCTTGCTTAAACAATTCTTCAATGTCATTTTCAACCCCTATTTTGCTGCGCTTCAAGATGCGCTGTTTAAGTCGTTCATCGGCATGTAACCCAGCAAAATCATCCATGGTAACTTGGTGACTTTTGCTAATATCTTTCACTTTTTCAAAGTGAGCGATAAGGTTAGCTAAAGCCTCATTATGCTTATTAAAAATCAGGTCTTCAGCTAGAAGTCGTTCCGTTTCATCAATTTCTACATAAGGCTTGATTTGGGCAGGGTTAACGATTGCCATGTCCAAGCCAGCCTTAACGGCATGATAAAGAAAAACGCTATTGATCACTTTGCGTGCACTCGGCGTAAGCCCAAATGAAATATTACTGACACCAAGTGAGGTTAATACACCGGGCAGGTGCTGTTTGACTGCTTTGATACCCTCTAGTGTTTCAATGGCAGATCGAGCAAACTCTGGATCTCCGGTGGCTAAAGTAAAAGTGAGCAGATCAAAGACGAGGTCTTGCGGGCGCAAACCAAACTCATCAATAGCCAGGGCGAAGAGTCTTTTAGCAATTGTTAATTTTCTCTCAGCGGTTTTTGCCATGCCGACTTCATCAATTGTTAGCATCATCAGAGCCGCGTTGTATTTTTTAGCAAGATGCATGATTTTGCGGGCTTTGGTTTCACCTGCTTCAAGATTGGTTGAATTGATCAGGCAGCGACCAGGCGCAGTTTGTAATCCAAGTTCGATTACATCTGGCTCAGTTGTATCAATAATTAATGGCACTGGTACCTCAAGCGATATTCGTTTGACCAATTTTTGCATTAATTTGGCTTCATCCGCTCGTTCGGTTAATGCCGTGCAGATATCCAACCCGTGCGCTCCACTGGCAATCTGCTCTCTGGCTATCTCAATCATGCCATCGAAATCATCAGCCATTAGCAATTCTTTAAATTTACGGGATCCTTGCGAATTAAGGCGCTCCCCAATTAAGAAAGGAGCAGGTTCTTGATGCATGGGTACTACTTCAACTGGAGAAGCTAAGACCGCGTTGGATGGATTGGTTTGTAGCTGAATGGCATTTGTTTGAATTTTTTGAGCAAGTTGGCTGATATGCTCTGGTGTTGTACCGCAGCAGCCACCCACTACACGTACGCCGTATTTCTCAACAAACTCTGCCAAATCATTTGCAAAGGGCTCTGGTTTCATTGGATATACTGCTTCGCCATTGACATTCATTGGCAATCCTGCATTAGGAATGCATGAAATGGGCAGTGTAGCATTTTCGGAAAGATACTTGATCGATTGACGCATATGTTCTGGTCCGGTTGAACAGTTTAAACCAATCACAGAAATCTGCATACCCTCTAAGATCGCCAATGCGGCACTGATATCCGTTCCCAATAACATTCTACCCGTCACATCCAATGTCACTTGGGCTTGGATGGGTAATACTTTGCCAGTAATTTCAAAAGCTTTTTGGATACCGCTGATGGCAGCTTTAACCTCAAGGATGTCCTGAGATGTTTCAATCAAAAGCAAATCCACCCCACCTTCAATCAAGCCAACAGCTTGCTCAGAAAACAATTCTTCCAGTTCTGAGAAAGTGATATCCGACATGACAGGGTCATCTGTTGAGATTAATTTCCCTGAGGGACCCATGGACCCTGCCACGAAGCGCGGTTTGTCTACAGTGCTATATTGATCTGCAAGTCTCCTAGCTAAAGCAGCAGCTTTTTGGTTAATCTCAGTTGTTTTGTCGGATAAGCCATAATCTGCCAATGTGAGGCGGTTAGCACGAAACGTATTGGTTTCAATGACATCCGCTCCCACTTCCAAAAAGGACTTGTGAACAGCTTCAACCACCTGGGGAGAGGAGAGAATAAGACAGTCATTGCACCCAGCTAATTTTTTCCCTCCGAAATCCTCATCACTCAGATTCATTAATTGAAGGCTGGTACCCATCGCCCCATCAAAAATCAAGACACGCTTATCCAGCGCTTCTATGTAATCACTTTTTACTTGATTTATCTTTTGATTTTCCATATGTCCTTCTCCTCAAAACAAACTGTGATCGAATAAAAAACCTCTCAAAAAGAGAGGTCCACATTTCTAAAAAATGTCGCCTCATCTTCCAGAATGCTTCGCATTGCTTCTGCCGGAATTGGCACCTTTAAAAAGGTTGCCGAGGTATCATGGGGCCGGTCCCTCCACCTCTCTGGATGAGCTTACCAAAATAGTTTATCATACGATTATAAATGCGTCAATTATTCTTTAGTCATCAGCTTGTCTTGATAATTATGAAATTTATCATTGAGCGTACCTAATCGTTAAGATATAATAATAATTACTATGGAAAATAAAAACGCATATTCTTTTAAAGATTTCTTACCAGTGTTTCTCATTCTTGCTTTAGTAGGATGGGCTGGCATTATTGTCGTTCTTTTTGTTTTTCTGCCATATTTAGGACCCCGCTGGATGTTCTTCTTTTTTGGCGTTTTGGCATTATCAGGGACTGCCATGCCTCTGGTTTATTTTTTGAACAAACGCTTTCCTTCGGATCCACCTGCCGAAAAAGGAATTATCATCCGTGAATCATTGTGGTTTGGGATCTACGGAGCTAGCATTGCCTGGCTGCAAATGGGGCGTGTTCTTAGTACAGGGTTGGCATTCATTCTGGCAGGTGCCTTTATCCTGATCGAGCTCCTATTGAGATTATGGGAACACAGTCATTGGAAGCCGAAGGAATCCATTGATTGATATTCCATGAATGATCTCAGCAGTGTTCCATCGGTTGATTCTTTTCTCAACGAACCATTTGTAAACGATCTGATTACAACATATGGGCGTTCCTTAACCCTAAACGCCATTCGAACCATCCAGGCAGAGCTGCGATCTAATCTACAGGCAGGAAATTCGCTTCCTGACAATTTAAGTATCCTTAGGTCAATATCGAAGCTGTTAGAAAATTGGGTAACCCCATCCTTATTACCTGTCATCAATGCAACTGGCGTGATCTTACACACCAATCTTGGTAGAGCGCCCTTAAGCCACTCTGCCTTACAGTCTATGGTGGAAATCTCTGGTGGATATTCTACACTCGAATATGATTTACCATCTGGGAAACGAGGTTCCCGTTCAGTACATGCAGAGCTGCTACTAAAACAATTAACTCAATGTGAAGCAGCTTTGGTAGTTAACAATAACGCGGGTGCAGTACTTCTTGTATTAGCTGCCCTGGCTAATCGTCGGAAAGTTGTGATCTCTCGAACCCAGCTAGTGGAGATTGGAGGAGGATTTCGAATCCCTGATGTCATGAGACAATCTGGTGCGAAGCTGGTGGAAATTGGCACCACAAATCGTACCCATCTTGCAGATTACCATCAAGCTCTAGTTGAAGGGGCATCGATGGTGATGGTAGCCCATCATTCCAACTTCAAGATGCAAGGCTTCTCAACCGAACCTTCCTTACAGGAAGTTTCCGCCCTTGCCCATCAATTTTCAGTTCCAATAGTTCACGACCTGGGATCTGGCTCACTGCTTAACAGTGAACAATATGGTTTAGCGCATGAAATTACCATTCAAGAATCGTTAGCAGCAGGTTGTGACCTAGTATGCTTCTCTGGGGATAAACTTTTGGGAGGGCCGCAAGCGGGAATTATCCTTGGGAAGAAGACTCTGGTAGATAAAGTAAAAAAGCATCCTTTGGCACGTGCCATACGAGCAGACAAGTTATGCTTATCCGCTCTCAGTAGTACCTTAATCCATTACTTAAAAGATGAAGCTGAATCACATATTCCGTTGTATCAAATGCTTTCCCGGTCTACAGAATCACTTAGAGACAAGGTAGAAAGCTGGATTAGTATTCTAAAGCAAGGTATTCTGATCCCTGGAAAATCGACAACAGGGGGTGGGAGTCTACCGGAGGAAGAAGTTGATACTTGGTTGTTATCCATTCAAAACCTAAAACCCAATAAACTATTAGCAGCCTTAAGAAATCAAAATCCTCCTATCATTGCACGAATTCTGGACAACCAAGTGGTTTTTGACCCACGTACTATTCTAAAATTTCAAGAAGAAAGCTTTATCATAGGTTTACAATCAACACTTAATGAAATGAAAGAGAAAATTACAAAATGAAACAAGATCTTGAACACCTAATGGAAAAAAATGATATCGATGCGCTTTGGATCAGTGGACCAGCCCAGCACAACCCTGCCATGGTTTACATGACAGGCGGATTCCATGTGACAAATGCGGATCTTTTTGTTATGCGGGGAAGAACTCCAATTCTGGTACATGACCCTATGGAGCGGGAAGAAGCTGCAAAATCCGGCTTTCAACTCATCAACACTTCTCAATACGATTTTAAATCGCTACTTAAAGAAGCTAGTGAAGACCTTAACAGCGCTTTGGCTTTGAGGTATCAATTGATCTTAAATGAGATTGGGCTGAGACAAGGAAAAGTAAAACTTTATGGAACTCGTGAGGTTGGAAACTTTTTTACGGTTTTATCCAAGCTGCAAGGATTAATACCAGCGCTTGAATTTTCTGGCGATAGCAGTGGCGCAATCCTTTTGCAAGCCAGAGCAACCAAAGACGCACTTGAACTGGAGCGCATCCGGAGAATGGGTCAACTCACCACCACCGTAGTCGGCAGAACAGCTGACTTTCTCAGCTCTCATCAGGCCAAAGATGAAGTCCTGATCAAATCAGATGGCAGTCCTTTAACGATTAAAGATGTAAAACGCTTGATTAATTTATGGACTGCTGAATTGGGAGGTGAGAATCCTGAAGACACTATTTTTGCCATAGGGAGGGATGCTGGAGTACCTCACAGTTCAGGCAATCCAACAGATCCAATCCGCTTAGGACAGACGATTGTTTATGATATTTTCCCGTGTGAATCTGGTGGAGGATATTTTTATGATTTTACCCGTACCTGGAGCCTTGGATATGCGACTGATGAAGTTTATCGACTTTATGAACAAGTGAAGCACGTTTATGACATCATTTCAAGTGAGGTCCAAACTGGTATTAATGTACAGACTTACCAAGACCGCACTTGCCAGCTATTCGAAAAGATGGGGCATGAGACCGTCCGTCAGAACCCCTGTGTGGTTAATGGGTATGTTCACAGCCTGGGGCACGGTGTTGGATTGAATGTGCATGAAAAACCATTCTGTGGACAACCAAAAAATGATACGCAAATACTTAGACCAGGTTCTGTATTCACGCTTGAACCTGGCTTGTACTACCCAGATCGAGGGATGGGCGTTCGGCTTGAGGACACCTGGTATGTCACAGAAAAAGGTGACCTTAATAAAGTAGTTGACTATTCCATGGATCTCGTCCTTCCAGTCAAAGGAGTTGGTTAATGAATAAGAAGGATGCACGTATATTAGGAATTGAAAGCAGCTGTGATGAAACAGCTGCTGCTATCACTAGTGGCGGAAGACTCATTGAGAGCAATGTTGTTGCCAGCCAGGTCGACTTGCATGCCAGATTTGGTGGGGTTTATCCAGAGATCGCCTCAAGGGAACATGTCAAAGTTATTCACGCCACAGTGGATGAGGCCCTGCAACAGGCACATCTTACATTATCTGATATAGATGCCATAGCAGTGACACGCGGACCTGGACTTGCAGGCTCTTTGGTAGTTGGTGTGAATTTCGCGAAAGCCTTGGCTATGAGCGCAGAGAAGCCAATTATTGCTATTAACCATCTAGAAGGACATATTTATTCAGCCTGGCTTGAAGTCAGCGAGGTAAAGTCATCCGTCCCACCTCAGTTCCCTTTATTAGCACTGCTTGTCTCAGGAGGACATACTGAGCTTATCTTGATTTCAGATCATTTAGTTTATAAGCGCCTTGGCGGAACGCTTGATGATGCTGCTGGGGAAGCATTTGACAAAGTTGCCCGACTATTAAGCCTGCCATATCCAGGTGGACCATCTATTCAAAAATCAGCTCACAATGGAGATCCACAAGCCTTTAATTTCCCGCGGGCTCGTTTACATTCCAAATGGGATTTTTCTTTTAGTGGCTTAAAAACTGCTGTTTTGCGTACAGTAGAAGATCTTAAAAGGAAGAATGAAGAGCTTCCAATTGCTGATTTAGCAGCAAGCTTTCAGGCTGCAGTAGTGAACACCCTTTACGAAAAAACCATTCAAGCAGCGGAGGAGTTTGAAGTTAAAGAGCTTATTGTCGCAGGCGGCGTTTCAGCCAATAGAGCTCTGAGGAACGCATTCCGCTCTCAACATGATTACAGGGTACACATCCCTCCCCTCAACTTATGTACAGATAATGCTGCAATGATTTCTGCTGCAGGGTATTTCCATTTCATAAAAGATGACATAGATGACATGTCCTTTGATGTGGAGCCAACACTGCCATTGTCCTATCAGGTGTAACTTTTCCTCCAAAATCAACATCTAATGATTAATTACTTAACTGAAGAATCTGTTTTATTGGAAGAATTACGCAAAGGAAACCGAAAGGCTTTTGCAGAGTTGGTTGAGATAAATTCTGAAGGAGTTTATCGTGTAGCCTTGCGAATGTTAAATAATGAACAAGATGCTGAAGATATCCTTCAAGAAACATTCATCAAGGCCTTTAAAAGTCTTCCTGAGTTTGAGGGACGCAGCAAATTATCGACATGGTTATACCGTATTGCAGTGAATGAGGCATTAATGTTGATCAGAAAGCGAAAAGTTAACACTGTTTCAATCGATGAAGAAATGGAGACCGAAGATGGAGACATGGTTCCCCGACAAGTGATTGATTGGTGTTGTATGCCTGAAGCTGAAATGTTAAACGGAGAATCGCAGTCTGCTATTTCAAAGGCAGTGGCTCATTTATCTCCTGCAAACCGAGCAGTTTTTATCCTAAGGGATCTATCCGGGTTATCAGTGCGGGAAACTGCTGAAACTTTGGATATTAGTGAGTCAGCAGTCAAAACACGTCTTTTGAGGGCAAGGTTAGACTTACGAGAGCAGTTATCTGACTTTTACTCAGGAAGGATGGCAGCCATTGAACGAGCATAAAGAATTTCCCTGCTGCGATCTACTTGAACATTTAAGTGAATACGTTGATGATGAATTATCTCCAGAAATGATGGATATGATTAGAGAACACGCCGAGCACTGTGAGAGATGCCGCGTTGTGATCAACACCTTAAGTAAAACTATTGAAGTATGTCAAGAATGCACCGAAAACATTCACCTTTCTGGAGAAATGCATGACCGTTTATTGAAAAAATTGGAGCTAGGTAATCAGTAATGGACCGGTTTATAGACTTTTTCAATAATGATGATGATTATCAAAATACAAAAACTGCAAACGATTGTTGTCAAGAGTCAAAAAAGCATTTGCACCTAGGTGATATATGTCCAAACTGCGGTATTGGAAGAATTCATTACAATACGTTACTTAACTTGGTTTGTTCAAAATGCAACATAATCGAAGCAGGAGTGTTTACCTGATAAGCCTATTACTTGATCAGTTGGTCAAAAGTTATGGAGCAAAAATGAAAGCAAAAGTTATTTGGCAAGGAGACATGACATTTACTGGTAATGCGGATACTGGCTTGACAGTACCCCTTGATGCTGCGACAGCAGTTGGTGGTCATGATGCTGGATTCCGTCCTACTGAGTTAATTGCGGTTGGACTAGTCGGCTGTACAGGTATGGACGTGATCTCCATTCTACAAAAAAAGCGACAACAAGTGACTGGGTTTGAAGTTATTGCTCACATTCAGAGAGCAGATGAGCATCCAAAGGTTTTTACCAAGATTTTGATTGAGTATATTGTTACAGGAAAAGATATTGACCCTGTAGCTGTGGAACGTGCAGTAAAACTTTCAGAAGAGCGTTATTGTCCATCGATCGCAATGTTACGAAAATCAGCTGAGATATCCAACCGCATCACAATTCATCAGGTTGAGTAGTAAATATATATTAAGCTTCTAAATAAAAACCTATCTGAATACTTGGCTTTTGTTTATATTATTTAACCTCCCCTAGTGCTTGATGATCAGGTAAGAGATTATTAACATTGCGGATGATGGGAAAGAAATAGGCAATCACTCCAACAACTGCAGATAATAATCCAACTAGAGCAATCAGAAGGCTCATTCCCACGCCTGGTCCTACTCCAAAAATTGGTCCTAGCCATCTTGCAAACAGCGATGTTGGATTTTGCATGGCAGGTTCCATGACGTTATCAGCTAGAGTCCCAGCAATTAGCATTGATATTGGTGCAGTGATTTGAGCAACGAGGCGACGTACTGAGAAGACCCTACCCTGAACCTCAGGAGAAACCTTTGCCTGCCAGATGGCTTGATTACATCCATTTCCCAGAGGAACTGCCATGTGCATTAAAAAGAAAGCGATAAACCAGATTATGTGAAATCCAGTAATTCCAAAAAGGAACATCCCAAAAAAACCAATCATGAACCAACTGCCAAGTACCCCAATAATCTTCTTTTTGGGACCGCCCCATGCAGTTAAAATAGCACTACCGATTAACCCACCTATTGCTCCAATCGAGTTGATACTGCCTAACAACGTTACGTTGTTATTTGATCTGGCTAAAATTGTGGGTGTAAACAACGTAAAAGCAATGGAAGAGAAGAAATTGACAAATAGAAACGAAAGTTGAATACCCAGAAGGCTAGAGCGATGAAATATATAAGTAAATCCATAAGCAAGCTCTTGGAAGAAACTCCCGTGTGATTTATTTACCTGTTCAGCTTTATTCAGAGATGGAATGGCTACAATAACAAGCATTAAGAGAGCAAATAAGAGGGTAACAATGTCAATCACAATGATCCCAGTTAACCCAATTTTTCCAATTAATGCCGCTGCCAGGATAGGAGCCAGGATACCTGAACCCGTTTCCGCCATAGAGATCATGCCACTGGCACGTCCGTATTGTTCTTTCGGTATCATGAGAGAGATTGCAGCAGAGTAAGCTGGCCACTGAAAAGCCTCAAAAATCCCTGCGAACATGGAGGTTGCATAAAGGTGCCATAATGCCAACCTCCCATTACTCAACATAATCAAAATAAACAAAGAAGCAAGTGCAGTGGCGATATCGCTGAAAGCCATCACTAACTTCCGATTCCAGCGATCCACCAATACTCCAGCAATTGGTGTTATTAAGATCATAGGAGCAAAACCGAAGAAACCTACCAGGGCAAGTGGTGTGGCTTGACCTGTTTTCTCCCATGCCCAAATACCCAATCCAAAGTGAGTCATTGCAGAACCAATCAGGGAAAAAACTTGACCGATCCATATTAAAACAAAAGATCTCATTCGTTTTGATTTTTTAACTTTCATCTTAATTGTTCTTTAACTTCGTGATGAATCTTTACAATTAATATTCTCTGGTAGAATCCAATTAGGAGATTGTACTATGTTAATTCGTAATAAGCCTGTTCAAATCTCTTTAACAATTTTGTTTTGCATTAGCTTTTTAGTAACAGCATGTAAATCTAATACACCACAAATATCAACTCTTCCTAATCCTCAAATTAGTGAAACGAAGCTTTCTACGATTACCCCAACACAAAAACCTACATACACACCAACACAAGAACCCACACCTACCCTTCCACTTCCAATGGATGGTAATCAGACAAAGTACTTTATTGACCTTACGCTGGATTATTACAATCGTTATGCTGAGGTATCTCAGGTTGTTATCTATACGAATAGATCTAGCCAAGAATTATCGGATATTCTCATGATCATCACACCCCGATATTTTCAGGGAAGTTTTAACCTTACGAGAGTATTGGATGTAAATGATCAGGTAATTACCAATACTAAATGGGAAGGAACCAATCTTAGCATCCCACTTGCACCAGCGCTAAAACCTGGAGAGAAAATCACTTTAAAACTCGAATATGTCTTGAGATTTCCTGAACGTGAAGGCACCTACGGCATGGTTGGCAGGCAATTGAACCTGGCAAACTGGTATCCTTTCATCCCACCTTATAGCGAGACCTCTGGATGGGTGTTTGAGGAGATGCAAATTGTCAACAGTTTTGTGGTAGGTGAGCATCTGGTTTATGAATCATCTGATTTCGAAGTTAACTTAAAATTTACAGACCGACGCGAGAATTTTAAAGTTGCTGCCAGTGCACCTTCTGTCGATGAGAATGGCGTTCTACGGTATAAATTAAAATTAGCACGTGGTTTTGTGTTTTCCATCAGTGATGTTTTCGTCGTACAAGAAATCGAACACAATGGAATAACCATCAGATCGTTCGTTTTTCCTGGCAACCAGCAATCTGGACTGGCTGCAATGGAGATGGCGGGTAAGGCATTGGACCTTTATGGGGAGTTATTTACTCCTTACCAAAGAGACTTATTCACAATTGTTGAAGCTGAATTCTTACACAATATGGAATTTGATGGGATGGCTTTTATCAGTTATGGTGTGATCCAGTTCTACAATGGCAAACCTGATTCAAACCTTACAATCTTGACTCCACATGAAACATCACATCAATGGTTCTTCAGCCTTGTAGGTAACAACCAGGCGACCGAACCCTGGTTAGATGAAGCCTTAGCAACTTACTCTGAAGTTTTGTATTATGAAAGGTATCATCCGGATTTTGTTCAATGGTGGTGGACTAATCGTGTTGATGGATTTGATCCTAAAGGATTTGTTAATTCCTCAATTTACATTAATAATGGGTACGAGCCATATCGAGACGCGGTCTATCTGCGCGGAGCAAGGTTTATGCAGGAGTTACGCATTGCTGTTGGCGATAATGCCTTCTTTGCCTTTTTAAAAGATTATGTCGAAACGTTTTCATTTAAAGTGGCTAATCACGCTGATTTTTTTAATACACTTGCTTTGCATACAGATGTAGATATTTCTCCAGTAATGAGTGAATTTTTCTCTCAACAATGATCCTTTTTTCCAAAACTTGTTTATTTATTACCTTTTATACATTATTTGAAAATTTTTGTAACTTGACACCTCGTCCACATATGATATTATGCCTTTCGGAGTAAAAAATGAACGAGAACACAGAGAACAAGGAAAATACAGATCCTGAATTAGTTAAAACAAGTAATGACCAGATTAATGATCAAGAAAGTAAAGAACCAGACAATCAACCAAAAAACTATGTAAATTCTCTCATAAAATTGTCGCTAGCATTAATTGTGATTGGTGTTGTACTTCTGTCCGTATGGGGTGTAGGTCGTTTGGTAATGGCGCGAAACCTTGAAAAAGTAGAAAATAAATCCACTTTAGAACCATCTCCGCTACCATCCCCACAAGTAGTCTTCTCAACCGAAACATTTATAACCCCAACTTCCGTCGCTGGAATGCCGCGAGATCCTGAGGTGCTGACCACAATCACAACAGAAGTAGCGACACCTCAACTGAGAACAGATGTGATCACGTATATCGTTGAGCCTCTCGATTCTATCTTTAGCATCGCCGAAAAATTTGGCTTGAAACCTGAAACCGTACTATGGTCAAACCGCTATACGCTTGGGGACACCCCTGATGGGCTTTATGTCGGGGATGAATTGTTCATTTTACCAGAAGATGGGGTTTATCATATGTGGAGTGAAGGTGAAGGCTTAAATGGCGTTTCTGGTTTTTATGGGGTTGAACCGGATGTGATCGTAGATTATCCCTTGAACAACCTTGATCGAACTACTTTAGGTGATTATTCGCTGCCAAATATTAAACCTGGGACCATGTTAATTGTGCCAAATGGTACACGCCCAACTGTTTCCTGGATCATTGCGAGGGAAAATCCAGCAGAAGGTTCAAGGTATTTGGGAGATTTCTACTGCACTGGAACTATTTATGGTTGGGTTGGAACAGGCTCTTTCACCTGGCCAACACCAGATCATTCTTTATCTGGATATGATTGGAACCCGCCTGTCCACAATGGTTTAGACTTTCAAGGTGTATCCGGAAGTCCAATTTATGCAGCTGATACTGGTGTTGTGGTTTATTCCGGATGGTCAGATCGAGGATATGGAAATCTTTTAGTCATTGACCATGATGGTGGATGGCAAACAATGTACGCACATTTGCTTGATTACAGCTTTGTCCCATGCGGTAGCAATGTGAGCAAAGGGCAAGTAATCGCCTCAATGGGTTCGACGGGACGTTCAACTGGTCCTCATTTACATTTTGAGTTGCGGATCAATGGAGCAGCAGTTAATCCCTGGAATTATTTACAATAACAAATATTGATGTGGGAAGACCGTCTGAACTGGCGGTCTTTTTTTTAATCTGCAGTAATAAAACTCAACTGATTTGGATTTGTATTGGCAAAGATAGTCTCATTGTCTCGTACTAAAGTTCCTGAATAAGCTTTAGACCCTTCTTTTGACACCCACCCTGATAACGTAAATGGAATAATCCCATCTGCATCTACCCATTCGCCATTAAATTTTCTGGCTATGTGTATATGTGTTCCAGTTGAGTGCCCGCCTTCACAAGAAGGGTGGCCAATGCGATCTCCAGCTAACAACTTTCTACCAACTTCAACGCGATCCTTTGTAGCAACATGAAGATAAAAGATGACCCATCCCGTGCGCTCATCCCCATCCCCATCCAAATCCAAGATAACAATTCCAGGTGCAGTACGGACAACTAACCCATCAGCAACTGCGACAGCAAATTCATCTGACTCGATACATCCGCTGGCAGTGCTAGGAGGTGCAAAGTCAATCGCTGCCCATGGGTAAAGACTACCCCAGGCAGTATGAGGTCCTCCTGTGTATGCCCAGGTTTTTCCAGACTCAAAAGGCAGAATAAACGAAGGCTGTGTTAGGCTTCCAGGGATAGTAGGTTGGTTATTTGCCCATGGATCTCCAAATAAGAATGCATAGGTTTTTGCCAATCCTTCTGGTCCTATTGCCTCTTGAAATGGTTCACCATCGAACAACTTCGAAAAATAAATTTGTAAAGCTGCAGTTGCAGCGTTTTGCCAAGGGTAAATATTTTCAAGTTGACCATACTTGTGTTCAAAGCTAATAACCTCGCCTCGACGATATCTGTAGAACGAGTCATTAAGCAAATTTGCTACATAAGAGATTTGTAAGTAGACCCCATTGTTTTGTTCTGTCTTAAATCCTAAAAACGTATCCTCATTGGTGCGATCTCTCGTTGGGTTTGTTAACGCCCCAGTCTGAAATTCAATTAAAGCTAATATCAATTTCGGGTTGATACTATAGTTCAACGCAACCCAATTGATCATTTCTGATGCATTCAAATTACCGTTTGAGGTATATACATCGTAAGTTTTAAACCAACCTGGTGCGCTTTCTATAAACTGCTCCAGGTCAAATCTAACAGCTCCCGGCCCATTGACAAAAGCTTCATCTGGAATAATTTGAAAATTCGTTCCCCATAAAGATCTGTAATATATAGGGATTTTCATAGGCATTCCTGGGGGCATGGTGGTTGCATCCTCAGGGATGACTGGATTTGCCTGCTTAATTTCATTTATAGTGGTATTAAACCTAGCAGCTAAAGCTTCAAGGGTATCACCAGGCTGGGCAATATATTCCACCAATGTGCCTGGTTCATAAACAACGACAGTAGGCGATGGAGTAGAAGAAGGTATTGAAGCTGCTTCGGTTTCAGTTTTTGCCGTTATGTAACTCGGTTTTGAAGTTGGAACACAGGCAGAAAGAAATATGATACAACTGAGAATGCAAAGCATTCTCTTAAAATAGTAATTAATTATCTTACTCATCATAAGGAATTTTCTAAAACAATTTGGATCCTGACCTTTTATCTCAATATCCATGGTATTGCTTCACGAACTATACCATAAAAATTACTCGTGGATTTTTTAATCTGTACGTTGAATATGTGATGGAGCCGAACTCAATTGGCTGGCACGAACAATCTGACCATCCTTCATTAACCACCCAGTATAAATTGTCGAACCTGCTTTTGCCTTCCATCCTGAAAGGATAAAAGCTAGTGGGCCATCTGCAGGGATCCATTCTCCGTTGTATTTGCGGGTGATGTGTACGTGAGTTCCAGTGGCTCTTCCCCCTTCACAAGATGGATGACCGATGCGATCTCCCACTTTTACAATAGTCCCCAGTGGGATGCGATCTTTTGTGGCAATATGCATGTAAACCACGTTCCATCCCGTTTGTTCATAGCCATCTTCATCCATGTCGATGACTACAGAGCCATCTCCTGAACGAACAACCAATCCTGAAACAGAAGCAACGACCCATTCAAATGATTCAACACATCCTGATTCGCTACTTGGAGGTGCAAAATCCAATGCACCGCGTACTTCAGCTGCTCCCCAAGCAGCATGAGGTCCACCTGTCAATGCCCAGATCTTGCCAATTTCAAAAGGTAAGATCATTTCGGGTTGCTCGATTGCTGGAGAGAAGAGAGGCTCAACTTCTTGTGCCTTAATCCAAGGATTACCAAACATATTCTCGTGCAAGTCAATCAGACCTGTCTCTGTATATAAAGCACCTGCCCATTCTGATAAATTTAAGAGCTTGGAAAAATAAGCCATTATGCCAACTGTCCCACTATTCAACTCTGGGGCTAGACGTAAAATACTTTTATCAGGAAAAGTGATAGCTACTATTGTTCCTTCTCGCCATCCATAATAGCCAGAAGCAATCTCACCTGCAGCCCAGACTGCTTGTCGATATAGATCTTTAGAATCTTTATTAATGTAACCAAAAGGGTAGCTTTTCTGAAGTTCATTAATTGGTTCTCCATTAACCCATCCACTTTGGTATTCTAAAAGACTTAGCAACAAGCGTGGATTGATAGAATACTCTAAAGCAACTCTCTTTATGATATCAGCCCCGGTTGTGATGCCTGTAGTTCCGAGGTATTCTTTATAATTACTTAAGTATCCACCAGCTCCTTGTGTAAACTCCTCAATATCAAAGTTCACTGTGGATGGAGAGTTGATAATCTCTGTATCAGGCATTAATTTCAAGGTTGAGCTGATTTCATCCAACCTGGCGGGTATCAGTAGGAGCTGCCCTTCTGGAATAAAACCTTCTTCAGGAATAGCAGATGGGGAAGTAATCTCATTGACATCAACTCCAAAGTGAACAGCCACAACATTTAGGCTGTCCCCAGATTGGGCATAATATAAGATCGGTGTTCCTTTTGGATAAGTAAATATCTGTGCCTGAGTTGGAAGTGTCGCCTTTACCTCTTTTGATTTTTCGGGCTCTGGTGTACCCTCAAGTGCCATCTTTGTAGGGGTTGACTCTTGTGTTTCTAAGATTTCTTGGGTAGGTAATGTCATAGCGATGGTTGTCGATAAACCTTCTGGCGCAGTTACTGGTTTCACAATCAGGATTCCCACAAATACAGCAATAAACACACCAGCAAAAAAGAAAATTCGGTTTCTTCTTCTTCGTAGTTTGTGAGCCCTTTTTCTAGCGGCTAATCTGGTTGAAGTCAACTCTGCCATCCCAGGCTTCAATTGTCTGTCCATTTTTACTTAAATAACCATCATATTCAACGCCGGTACCAGATGCTACCCATCCATTCATGTTAAATGGGATATCTCCACCAGCAGAGATCCAAACGCCATTGTACCTTCGAGCAATATGCAAATGCGTTGCAGTTGAAAAACCACCTTCACAAGAGGCGAATCCTATAGGCTCTCCTGCACTAAGGAACTCTCCTGCTTGCACAGATCCTTCTGAAGCAATATGTGCATATAAGATGCTCCAGCCAGTTTGTTCAAAGCCATCTCCATCAAGGTCCTGTACGACAGCACCTAAACCTGAACGGATTATCATGCCATCAGCAGAAGCTGTCACATAGACACTACTTGGATAACACCCCATAGGTTCTCCCGGGGGAGCGAAATCTAGCGCTGCCCAAGCTGAACCTGAATTCCATCCACCATGAGGTCCACTCGTATAATACCAAACATCACCAAGCATAAAAGGAAGGATCATTTGGGGTTGTTCCAAATCGATAGGTAACAAAGGTTCGTATGTGTAATTAAAAGGATAACCAAATAGACGCTCAAAAGTAACGATCAAGCCTTCCCTGTCAACAGCTCTTTTCCAATCTGTTTTTCCATATAGTAAACTCATCAAATACTGTACACCAGCTGTTCCGGCATTAATAGTCGGGTCAATTCGCATTACCGTGCCATCTGCCAGTGTCCAAACTGCTAAATTACTGTCGTACCAAAGGTAAAAACCTTGATTAAGAGCATTGGCTGCCCATGATAGCTGAAGGTATAGTCCCTTCCGGTACTGGTTTACTAATCCTATGGGATAATCAAGCAATTTTGCGTCTGGGGACGGATTTGTCAGCCACCCACTTACATATTCAAGAACTGCCAAAAGAAGGCGTGGATTGACTGAGTTTTCATATGCGACTCGCTGCACAATTTCTGCCCCACTAAATTCACCTTCATCTAAAATAGATTTATAGTTTGCTAAATAACCCGCTGCTCTATTGACTACTGAATCAATATTAAAATTTGATGCATTCGGTCCATAAACGAGCTCGGAATCAGGAATAATTTTAAAATCCGTTGCCTGTTCATTAATCGTCGCAGGTGGTATAGTTAAAATAATGCCAACTTCAATAAAATTTGGATTTTCTATTTTATTGGCAGAAATGATTTGCGCAACTGATACTTGATGCGCTAGAGCAATTTTTGCTAGATTATCACCTGACTGGACAATATACTGTAAGCTCTCAGTGCGAATTGTGGGAAGTATTCTAGTGTCATCTGGTGTAGGTGTAAAATCAGGAACACTTGGCGGAGTGGGTGAAACATCAACGATAAATATAGGTGTTTGTGAAGGAGTAAAAGTTTCAGTTGGTTTTACAGTAGGCAGTTGATAAGGTTTATCATACCTGGCAGTTGGTTTATAACAACTTGATAAGATCATTAGCATCATAAACAGTGCGAACTTACACTCAATCCAATTCCTATTCCGATTTAAAGCAACACCAATATTATCTTTCATTAATCTTCCCAACCAATAAAAAGTGACACAGTAATCCTTGAGCAGTTGGTTACAATATCTATGCCAATACGATTCATTTAAAAACCTGATTGTTAAAACGCTCAGGTTTATTGCTTCTAATTATACCTAACAATGAGTTTGAAGGGAATCCACCAAAAAAAGCCAATAAAGATCTTTTGGTGCCGAAGGAGGGATTTGAACCCTCATGAGAGTACTCTCACTACGCCCTGAACGTAGCGCGTCTGCCAGTTCCGCCACTTCGGCAAGTGCGTTATATTCTATCTGTTTTTACTTTTTTGTCAATATGTTGTTCTAGTCTGTTAGCGTTTTATAGTAATGTCCCCTTTGCGTTAAGTTAAAATGTCCCCTTGGA
>CAZJLN010000003.1:21651-43951 GCA_964546745.1 uncultured Anaerolineaceae bacterium | reverse complement strand
CAGTTTTTCGAGAAACCTCTCAGGGCATTCCACGCCCATCTGCAACCACAACAGGCGTCCCAACTTCAGTTCCAATTGGAAGCAAGCCTTCTCTTTCATTGCCGAACATCCCGGGTTCTGATTTTGCAGCTTCGGTGATCAATGGAACATCTGCCATGGCTGCTGGTGTCGTTGGTAATCTAACCAGCTTTACGAGTGGTGTTACAACACGTACCAATCCAATTCCCGTGACCACTTCCTCTAGTAGTGGAAGCGGAGGTTTTCGTGGTGGCGGAGGCGGTGGGCATTCGTGTGCATGCGCATGTGCATGTGCTGGTTGTGCTTGTGCCTGCGCTGGCGGAGGTCGTTAAATCCACATCATTGGATAGTAAATAAATGCCCATTGAATTTCACTTTAAACCAACGGATGACCAATTGCTGTTAAAGTCAGGTCTCTATCACTTTGAGAAAAATGATTCTGATGGAAAAGCTCGCATACATTTGCGTATAGATCCCGATCAAAGTGGTGTTTTAATGGTTAATGCCAGTCGTGTGGTGCACCTTAATCCAACAGCTGCTCAGATGGCTTACCTGGTATTACAGGAAATTCCTTCAACAAAATCAATTAATTTTTTTACAAAACATTTTAAGGTATCCAAAAAACAAGCAAAATCAGATTATGAGACCATCTCATATCAACTAAAAGAGATCATGCGGGATGATGGTGCATGTCCGGTGTGTAATCTATCATTGGAGAATGCATTGCCTTTTTCTGCCCGTCCTACCGCGCCTTATCGGATGGACTTGGCAATAACCTACCGATGCAACAATGCCTGCAGTCATTGTTACAATGCACGTCCAAGGAATTTTCCAGAGATGGATACTCAATCCTGGAAAACAATTCTTGATATTATATGGAACCTTCGAATTCCCCATGTAGTCTTCACTGGGGGAGAGCCCACCTTGCGTGATGATTTGCCAGAATTGGTAGCCTACGCAGAGTCTAAAGGATTGATTACTGGTCTAAATACCAATGCAAGGAGATTATCTGATCAAACTTATTTGAACGACTTGATCAAAGCAGGATTGGATCACGTCCAAATCACACTTGAATCGCATGATGCAAGTATTCATGATCAAATGGTCTGTGCAAGAGGAGCATGGCAAGACACCGTGAATGGCATTCGAAACGTTGTCCGATCATCGATCTATATGATGACCAATACTACTTTGTTATCTCATAATAGCAGTTCTTTGGGAGACACACTTGAATTTCTAGCTACAGAAGGTGTACCGACTGTTGGTTTGAATGCTTTGATTTATTCAGGCAGGGGTAAATCTGTTGATAGTGGTCTTCCAGAAACAGCATTACCTCCATTACTAACCTTAGCACGACGCCTGACTGCTAAAAACAATCAGAAGTTGATTTGGTACACACCAACGCAATACTGTCAATTTAACCCAATAGATCTTGCTTTAGGTATCAAAGGCTGCACAGCTGCTCTCTACAATATGTGCATCGAACCTAATGGAGCTGTACTACCATGTCAGTCATATTATGAACCTCTCGGCAATATCATACTTGATTCATGGGAATCAATTTGGCAGCATCCCATTGCAGTTAGTTTGCGTGAAAGACGGGATATTCCCGCAGCCTGTCAAACCTGCGACTTTTTAATTGAATGTGGTGGGGGATGTCCGCTTGCCAGGGAACATCAGTCCATTCAACCAGTCCACCAAGAAGTGTTTTTTTAAATGGAGATCAAATGAAAAATATCATTCAAAGCATAAAGGATTATTTTAAGAAACGTGAACCTCTTCCTGTTGGGTTCTATTCTTATCACTCACCAGCTGAAGATCCATTGCAATATCGCCTGCACCTTAGGACAGAGAAAGATGGATCTGGACTAATGATTGTGAATGCCTCCACTGTTTTGCATCTCAACCAAACTGCAACTGAGTATGCTTATGAATTGGTCCAAGGAACACCTCAGCATTTGGCTATAAAGCACATCACTGACCGATATTTTGTCAAAAAAAAGCAAATAAATGAAGACTATCAAAATTTTCATGATCAGATTTTGACTCTGGTCAACACCCCGGATTTGGATCCAATTAGTTACTTAGGAATGGATCGCCAGATGCTGTATAGTGACATTGCTGCGCCATATCGGCTAGACTGTGCTTTAACTTACAAAGGAAATCAAACAAGTGCTACTGTTGCGCCATTCGAACGTGTTTCACGTGAGCTTAGCACTGACGAGTGGAAAGTTATCATAAAGAAAATATTTGAAGCAGGTATTCCCCACGTCATTTTTACCGGTGGAGAAGCAACTTTAAGAGAAGATCTAGTTGAAATTCTGAATTATTGTGAAGTGTTAGGATTGGTGACGGGACTTTTGAGCGATGGTTTGAGATTGTCTGATCCATGTTATCTAAACTCATTACTTGAAAGCGGTCTGGATCATTTGATGTTAGTTCCTGACCCTGAAGTAGAGTCTTTTTGGCCTACGTTGCAGCGTATTCTAAATGAAGATATTTACACAACAGTACATCTCACACTCACGCCTGGTAAAGATTTACTTCCTTATCTTAACATGCTTACTGAGATGAAAGTCAATGCAATATCATTAAGTACATCCACCCCTGCTCTTGAGGAAGAACTTAATAATTTGGAAAACTACGTTGCATCAAAACTAGTCGAACTTGTCTGGGATATACCTGTCCCCTATTCTCGTTTGAATCCAATTGCATTGGAGTTAGAGCCGGATGAAATTCGGGAGGGAGCTGGATCGGCTTGGTTCTATGTAGAACCAGATGGAGATGTATTGCCAGCTCAAGGAATCAACCAAGTTTTAGGCAATATCCTGACAGATACCTGGAATGAAATTTGGGAAAATCGTTCTAATAAGGAATAAAGTGCGATGAAGAATATTGCTTGGCATACACGCTTTAAACAACAAGCAGGATGGACGCGCAATCTGCGTAAACATCTCATATCACGCTTTGATTTACCTCCTAATCCCCGCATCATGGATGTTGGCTCAGGAACAGGGGCTCTCCTAGCAGAACAAGTATCCCTTTCAGATGAGGTTTTTGGTTTAGACAAAGATATCAATGCCTTATGGTTTTCCAATACTGATAATCCAACAGTTCATCTTATCAATGCAGATGCAAATCGAATGCCTCTACCAGATGATTATTTTGACCTCACGTTTTGCCATTACTTGTTGATGTGGATATCAGATCCAAACAAGGTTGTCAAGGAGATGGCACGGATTACACGTCCTGGAGGCTTTGTGGTTGCATATGCCGAACCCGACTATCAAGCACGTATTGACCATCCAGAAATTTTTCAAAAACTTGGTCAACTCCAAAATCATTCGCTCCAATTTCAAGGTGTAAACCTTACAATAGGACGGCAATTAGGGCAAATTTTTTCAAATGCTGGATTAAATGATGTTCGATCTGGAGTGCTAGCTGGTGAATGGACAGAACAAAGTAATGAGGACTTTGAAAGTGAATGGGCTGTAATCGCCTACGATCTAGGCGGCTTGGTAACTCCAGAAAAGATCTTAGAAATCAGACAGGATGCACATCAAGCATGGATGGCTGGTTCTATCACACTTTACATTCCAACTTTATATGCGTTCGGTCAGGTTTAATTAACCTTGCACAATCAAGAATTAGCAGATATAATACCTTTCCACGTTCGGGGCGTAGCGCAGTCCGGCTAGCGTGCTTGCATGGGGTGCAAGAGGTCGAAGGTTCAAATCCTTTCGCCCCGACAGTCAGCTACTCAAGGCATACCTTGAGTAGCTTTTGTTAATGTATTTTTTAATACACTCAAACCAGAAGTAGATAGCATCTTGATGAACCTCATAAGGGGGTTTATACTTGAAACTTATGGAAATTAACACATATTCTACCTGGCTTGAAATTGATTTAACTGCAATCAAAGAGAATGTTTCTCAAATAAAGCAAATCACAAACGCTGAGGTGATGGGTGTAATAAAAGCAAATGGATATGGGCATGGTGCAATTCCAGCTGCCCAAGCAGCAGTAAAAGGCGGTGCGACTTGGTGTGGTGTTGCCCGGATTGAAGAGGCACTTGCATTGCGACGTGCAGGAATCTCCTGCAAGTTGTTAGTATTAGGGTATACTCCGCCCGCAAAAATCCCAGATGCTATCGATCAACAAATCCATGTAGCAATTTTTGATAAGGACCTTACCCAGAGTTATCTGGATTATGCAAAAATCAACGGAAGTAAACTGCACGCACACGTCAAAGTAGAAACAGGGATGGGCAGGTTGGGTATGATCCCTGAAGAGGTACCCGACTTTTTAGCTTCACTAAAAGGCACAAATATTGATGTCGATGGCATATTCACTCATTTTGCAAAAGCAGACGAGCCTGATTCGACTTCAACGCCTAAACAAATTGCCCGCTTTGATAAGCTTCTTGCGCAGTTGGAAAAGAGGAAGCTAAAACCTGAGATTGTGCATGCAGCTAATTCAGCAGCTGTCTTCAATTTTCCAAAATCACATTATGACTTGGTAAGGCCTGGAAATGCCATCTTTGGCATGTCTCCATCAAAAAACATGCGCTTGAGTGACGCATTTCGACCTGCTTTAACCTGGAAAGCCCGCATCACATCCTTACGTTTAACCCCTCCTGGAAGAGGGATTAGCTATGGATCTGTTTATGTCACCAAGGATTATGAACGCATAGGAGTGATTCCAATTGGATATGGAGATGGCTTCAGACGCGTGGATAACCAACAAGTACTAGTGGACGGAAAACGCATAAATATTGTTGGAAGAGTGTGCATGGATCAGTGCATGCTACAGTTGGATCGTGTACCTGAAGCTAAAGTCGGTGACGAGGTAGTTTTATTAGGTCAACAAGAAAATGAATTTATCAGTGTTGATGAAATCGCTAACCGCTGGGGAACACTCAATTATGAGGTGGTTTGCGGATTAGCTGATAGACTTCCCAGGATTTATAAAGAGTAATGCTCTCAGTAATAAAGGCTGAATTCCATTGCCATACAGAATTCTCTCATGATTCCCTCGTAAAAGTGCCAAGGCTTTTAGAGGCGTGCAAAAGCAAAGAGATTGACAGAATTGCCATCACCGATCACAATACCATTAAGGGGGCGCTGCTAGCCAAAAAAATGGATCCAGAAAGAGTAATCATCGGAGAGGAAATATTAACTACTGAGGGAGAGATCCTGGGATATTTTTTAATGGAACAGATAAAACCTGGCATGAGTCCTATGGTAACTATCCAAGCCTTACAAGAACAGAATGCTTTTATTAGCCTTGCTCACCCTTTTGATCGAGCTAGAGGTCAGGGATGGAAAACAGCTACATTACATGAAATGCTGCCACATGTCGATGCGATCGAAGTGTTTAATGCGCGCTGTGTTCACAATCTTTACAATCAAGAGGCTCTAAATTTTGCTAATGAACATGGATTATTGAAACTCACAGGATCAGATGCTCATTCTTTGTTGGAGCTCGGAAGAGGAGTAGTTCATTTAGCTAATTTTTATGACAAAACTAGTTTAATCAATGCTTTAAACAATTGTGAACTTGAACAAAAAAAATCGGGGAATTGGGTTCACATATTGTCAACATACGCAAAAATACATAAGAAAATTTTTGAACAAAAAAGATAAAACTGATGATTTGTTTCCTGCCTGGTTGAAGACAAACAAAAATATAGTTTATTTTCCTCTGATGACCTGGTAACCCAAAAAAACATCTTGATCTGGCAAAAACTTTTTTTCCTCCCTCAACCGGATCATAACTTCCTCGATAGCTTTTCTGTTTGCTCGAATCGCATCTCCAATTAAACCCAACAGAAAAAGCAAGGCACTGAAGATTAAAAGCGTACCACCAAGAGAAACAGACTGGACATGACCGGCTGATTGACCAATAATGACAAAATATAAATACCTAAGAATAAAAAACAAGCCAATAATGCCAAATGGTAAAGATAAGCCTACAAAAGTTTTTAGGGGTCGATATAACACATAGGATCGAACAATAACCCCACTTTGCCGCCAGATAAAATTCAGGTTTCCCTTGTGCAAACGCGATGGGCGATAAGATGGGTTTGTATCAATCTGAATATGACTGATTTTCATTCTTTCGTTAACAGCAAGTATTAATGTTTCTAAAGTATACGAATAGGAATTGAATACTTGAAATCTTAATGCTGCAAACCGCGAAAAAGCACGAAATCCACTTGGAGCGTCGGGTATATCAAATTTTAAAATTTTTCGCAGAACAAAACTACCTGTTTTTTCCAACAGACGTTTTACCGGTGAAAAATGAATGTTCTCACCTGGATTCCGATTTCCAATAACCATATCCGCATCCTTACTCAGAATTGGTGTAACCAGGTCGGGTATATATTTACCGGGATATTGGTTATCTGCATCTGTATTAACGATAATGTCGGCACCGATTGATAATGCAAATTGAATGCCAGTCATAAAGGCTTTTGCTAGCCCTAGATTGCTCTTATGACACAAAATGAAATCTACATTGTTCTCTTGAGCAATTCTAATCGTTTCGTCAGTTGATCCATCGTCAATAATTACGATAGCTATTTTGTCGATTCCAGGAATCTCTTTTGGCAGATCAGATAAAGTTTTTTCCAGAGTCTGGGATTCATTAAAGCAAGGAATTTGGATAACAAGATTCATTTTTATTTTGAAGTGTATGTAACCATTTTTTCAGTAAATACTCTCAAAGATGCAATGATTATAGCATATGAAAAGATCAGAAAATTGTTTTTGATAGAAATGCTACTATTGCTAGCTTTTTATACTATTTTGTTAATGTTAACAGTTAAACTTGCTTATCGGAATCTTATTATGCTCATAAAAGAGGTAGAGTAAAATTTACTTGTAATGTTGAGGTTTGATGTGAACGAACTTTTTGAAGTTAAGATTGATAAGATGATTTTTGGCGGAGATGGCTTAGCCCGATTACCAGACGGACGGGCTGTTTTTGTTCCTTTTTCCTTGCCAGGAGAAGTAATGCAATTAAGATTAGTGGAAGATAAAGGGCGTTTTTTACGAGCTTTGCCAGTTGACATCATTGAGGCATCTGTTCATCGAATAACACCAAAATGCCTGCATTTTGGTGTGTGTGGTGGCTGTCATTATCAGCATATGTCTTATGAAAAACAGCTTGAATTAAAGTTTGATATTCTAAAAGATCAATTAGAGCGCATTGGTAATATTAATAATCCTCCCCTCGAAGGTATAGCCCCAAGCGACAATAGTTGGAATTATCGCAATCATATACAATTTCACATCAATGAAGACGGCAAGCTTGGATTTAAGGATATTAATGGAAAGCTGACTATCCCTATTACTGATTGTTATCTCCCTATGGAGCAAATTATTACAACTTGGAAGCAGATCGAATTAGAACCAAAAACAGGTATTACACGTCTAAGCCTTCGTGAAGATAGCAACAACGAGGTCATGTTACTCTTTGAAGGCCCAGAAGAGTCGGTACCTGAATTGAGCCTGGATTTGCCAGTTTCTGCAAGCTACCAGACCCCTGAAGGTTGCATATTAAACCTTGCTGGTGATGAAGCCCAGGTTTTTAAAATTAAAGATCAGTTGTTAAGAGTATCTCCAGAGTCTTTTTTCCAAGTAAATACTCCACAAGCAGAGAACATGGTCAATTTTGTCATTAGTAATTTACCTTTTCAAAAAAATTTAGAGATCCTTGAATTGTATTGTGGTGTTGGTCTTTTTAGTATCTTTTTAGCACCTTATGCCAAAAATCTTACAGCAATTGAAACCTCCACATCATCCTGTTTTGATTTTGCCATCAATTTGGATTCTATGGTCAATGTAATTTTATATGAAGCATCAGTCGAAGGTGTTTTACCAACGCTCAAAATGCATCCTGACCTTGTGCTTTTAGATCCTCCCCGCTCAGGCCTGGCCAAATCGGCTCGAGATACTCTGTTAAAACTTGATCCTGATCGAATTATCTATGTTAGTTGTGATCCCGCAACCTTAGCACGCGATTTGAAGTATTTTCAAGAAAATCATTATGGTGTAAAAAAGATAAAGGCATTTGATATGTTCCCGCAAACTTATCATATTGAAAGTATTTCTATCCTTTGTAAAGAATGACAAACAATCTAAGAAATACTTTTTTGGACTAGCAATAAAAAAGAAAAAAATTCAGGCTGATTTAATGCTAGTCTTTGTAACTTCCAAATTTTAAGAGGAGAGTTAGTGGCAACGATCGACTTACATATGCATTCCACATTTTCCAGTGACGGCGAATTTACACCAACACAAATAATCAATATGAGCCTCAAAGCAGGATTAACCCATGCTGCAATAGCGGATCATAATTCCGTGAGAGGGATACCACAGGCTTTGTTAGCCGTAAATGACAAAAACATGACTTTAATTCCGGCTGTCGAATTGGATTGTGTACATAATGGTGTGAATTTGCACGTTCTTGGTTACGGAATTGATTTTCATAGGTCAATATTTGATGAAATTGAAAGTAGTTTACACAAGCAAGATCAGAAAATTTCTGGAGAGTTAATTCGTCTTGTCAGAAAGATGGGGATTGAGTTCAGCGATGAAGTTGTCACATCTTTAGCATGCAATGGCGTGGTTACGGGTGAGATGGTTGCAGAAGCCGCTCTCCTTTTTGATAAAAAATGTCAAAACCCGATATTGGATCCTTATCGAGATAATGGATCGAGAAGCGATAATCCATTTATCAATTTCTATAATGATTTTTGTAGTCAGGGAAAGCCCGCCTATGTACCCAGAACCTACCCCAGCCTGGAAAAAATTGTACAGATAATTCATTCAACAGGCGGTGTGTCAATCCTCGCTCATCCAGGTCTAAACGTCAGAGAAAACATTGAGCTGCTTACAAGTATTATCAAAAATGGCGTGAGGGGGCTTGAAGTATTCTCAAGTTATCACACTCAGGCTCAGACTTCTTTTTATAGGAATTATGCAGAAAGTCACGATTTCTTATTGACTTGTGGAAGTGATTTTCATGGAAAAACCAAGCCAATGATAAAAATTGGTTCAACAGACTGTCATAACCTTGAAAAAAGAATAATCTTAGATTTACAGGAAGCTATGAGTTCTTAATCGCAGGATTAATCAAGGTCAACGAGAATGTTATCCCCATCTACTTTGACTTTGTAGGTCTTTGCGTCTCTAACTTTCATCTTGATGAAGGCAATCTTGGCGCTTCCTTCATTTTTCCCGGTTTTTACATCGAAGATCGCACCATGTTTTGGACAGATGATTTGGCTGCCCATCAAATCCCCTTCAAAGAGTGAGCCACCTAAATGTGGACAGCGATCATCCAAAGCAAATACAGTGCCTGCGAGATTGACCAATAGAACCTCTTTATTGTCAATAACAATCTGGCACTTTTCACCTTCTAACAATTCACTTAATTTATGGGCATATTGAAAAGGCATCCAATCCTCCTGACACTAATACTAAAACAAATAAACTAACAAAAATAAAATAAGCTAAAAAAGAACGTTTGCTAATTCAGCTCGATATTGCTTTACTTCAGGATGGTTATCCCCTAACAATTCCAGCCAACCAATAAAAATATCTTTAGTTTCTCCGTTGCGAAAATCTTTATTTTTTCGCAATATATCCAGGAAACCATCCATTGCCGCTAAGATATTACCCCGCATTGCCAACCTTAATCCATTTCGAAATGCTGCATAGAGAGGATCATTTACCGCCTCTGCATTGGATGTAACCCAATTATAAGCTTTAGCCACTGGGCGCAGTCTGTCTGCAGCGTTGAATTCATGGCTTGCAGGGAAGTTTGTCAGTAATAGTTGTGCCTCACGACCTTTTCCCTGTAAGAGGTAGGTCTTGATCAATGCAAGAAGAGCTCCGGAATGACGCGGCATCAAGTTCAAATACTCTAAAAGAACAATTTCAGCCTCTTCATAATTACCTAGAATCATAAGGTTTTTGCCTTTTTCAAACATAAGGTCTCCAGGCGTGGGCACGAGATGCGAAAAAAATGCAAAAAGGTTAGGATCTGAAAGAACCCCAGTAAATTCAGAAAAAATTCGACCATCAACAAAAGCCTTGACCGCAGGTACATTCCGGACTTTTAGTCTTTCCGCCAATTTTTGATTTTCATCCACATTGACGCGTGCCAGACGATACAAGCCATCGCCCTCCTCTGTCAGTTTGGCTAATTTAGGAGATAAAACACGGCATGGAATACACCAGGGTGCCCAAAAATCCACAATAACTGGCTTTTGGTTAGAGTAATTGACAACTTCGTATTCAAAGTTATCTTCAGTAACATCGATGATAAATTCAGATGACATCACGGTGTATCTCCAACCATAATTTTATCAGAGATAGAAATTAATTTCATGCCTTACTCACCACTTTCATCGATTACGCCAGGTTGTTTTAATGCTACAACATCACCATGCAGATTGATTGTGACCCTAAAACCCATCATCCCCAAATAAGCCCTTGCATCTTCTGGAATTCCAGTTTGCTGCAAAGCTTCAAATTGCTTGTCTTTATTCTTTAATTGATTTTGTATCATTGCAACAGTAAAAATATCTTCCTGACCCATCATCTTTGCAGCTTGTTCGCTAAGCAACGCTTCATTTCCTTCAAGATGAGAGGTTAGTTCTTCCCATATCTGCAAGTCAACTTCTTTTGCAGGAATATGCCGTAGGAACCCGGCATCATCAACCACATAGAAGTATTCTTGCCCGATTAATGTAGATCCAACAGGTTGATCCCACTCGTCAAATATTAATCCATCAAATAATGCTCGACTAACCAATACGCCTCCAATCATTTAGTATTCAAGGAATTATAGCAACGGATTATATAAATTGAGTTAACAACTTCTACAAATCTTGTTTGATTGCTTGTTATATTAATTTAATAGATTTTTACTCGGGTTGCAACTGGATCTTCATACAAGTTCACATTGGAAGGTACATGCGGTAAAGTCCAAAGATAAATCCACTTGGCTGCCTGAGGTGCCATGTTGATACATCCATGGCTCATTGGAAAACCAAAATTATTGTGCCAATAAGCTCCATGGAAGGCTATCCCATCACCTGTTATATAGCTAACCCAGGGTACACCCGGTAGGTCAAAACCCGAAAAATATTCAGACGCTGGGCTTGCCATATGACGACAAGGTCTTTTGCGTGATGTTCTAAATTGACCAAAAGGGGTGTAATAATAACCTTCAGAATTAACTGTTCCGCTTGATATCCTTGCATTAAACACTTCTTGCCCATTTTCATAAGCCCAAAGTTTTTGTTCGAATAGATTTACTTCAATCCACTTTTTTTCGGGATCTACATCGGGTGAAATAGGCAAAAATTCCGAATCATTTACCAATCGAATGGCATAAGCTCTCACAAAATATGAGCGAAAATATCGGTCGTCCATAACACGATACCATGGGACTCCCCAATCATCATAAATTCGTTCCATAATCCAAAAAGTGGATGCATAATAAAACCGATATGTCCGGAAGCTGCTTCTAATCTTTTCGAAGGCATCCACGAAAGGAACACTTACCTCGCCTAATCTCCCTTCTTCAGGAATCAATGCAGTGCTTACTTGGTTTTCCCGTTTGACAGGCTGAATATAGCTTGAAGGTGCATAACCAATGTCCCCTACACGATACCACAACTGCTGCTTCTGGTTACTACTGTCATTGAGCAATATCTCATCAATCGAGAAGATTTCATCCAGGTTGACCTTAATTACAATATTAGATTGGGTCGATAAATCAGAAAATATCGATACCGCATTCCGAGTGATCCTGCCTAGCAGTTGATTATGGTTGTGAAAATTATTTCCCCAATCAGATGGAACAAGAAATGCCGCAAAACTCATTCCCATAAGTTTTAGAAAATCTCGCCTGGATTGGGTTTTGTTATTTTGGAAAGAAAACATATTTAATAATGAATATTTACCAGGATACCTACATAAGACCAATCAAATAGCCAACCTGCTTCAGAGGTCCGCATATTGATACAGCCGTGACTCATGGGGTGACCAAAATTATCATGCCAATAAGTACCATGTATTCCATAATCATTGTAGAAGTACATCGTATAAGGAACATCAGGCAAATTATAGCCGGGACCAACCATATCAGCGTAAAGGTACTTTACATAGACGTAATACTGTCCAGTAACAGTGGGGGTTGCAGGAAGTCCTGTTGAGACTAAGAATGATGCGACAATCTGGTCATCAATATAGGCATAAAGCATTTGATCTGACAAATCCACATCGATCCATTTGGTGCCATTTATTGGCTCTGTGTATTCTTCAGTTGGATAATATTCTTCCGTTGGAATCTCTGTCGGTAGTGGAATGTTGGTGAAAGTAGCAGTGGGAGTGAACGTTGAGGTTGGCGTAAAAGTTGGAGTGATTGTTGGCGTCGAAGTAGGAGTAAAGGTGGGTGTAAATGTTGGTGTCAGTGTTGGTGTGAATGTTGGCGTGGGAGTGTTGGTCGAAGTAGGAGTCAGGGTGTAAGTAGGGGTTAATGACGGTTTAAAGAGTCGCGTTGATTCAGAAACCATCTGATAAGCTTTGGCAGAAGCGCGTGGTAGGGGAATTATTTTGAAATACAAAATTAATGCCAGGGTGATAGCGGAGAGTAAAATTAACCATAACCAGAACCATTGATACTTTTTATGCGTAATGCTTTTTTCAGGAGGTAAACGATCCGGAGATAAGATAAATTCCGGTACCCACTTTGTCATCGTGCTTTGTTTTAACCTCTCTGTTGCCCAACGCAATGCCTCTTGAGTATGAGGATTTTCGGGATCAACATCAAGAGCGCGTTGAACAAAAATAATACTAGATTGAGGATCTGATAACCCACCTAAAATGAGGAGGCCATCCAAATTGTTCGGTTCAAGCGTAATTGCATTCCTAGCCAAACGCTTAGCAGTTACCCGATCGCCCTGTCTAAGAGCTTCCTTGGCTGCTATAATTAAGTGTTTGGCTTCATCAAAAGAATCCATCATTATCTGTTAAGGAGTAGGAGTAGGTTTTACTTCTTCATTGTTAAGGTAACACTGAATGCCAGCGACAATTCCATCAGCAATTTTCTCAGGCTCACTGGTTAGGATTTGATAATCCAGATTCATAAAGCCAATTTCAATAATAGCAGCTGTGGTTAATGGATTGATTTCGTTAAATGCATGGTAATAGGTCATATCATCTGTAATGGATTGGTAATGATACGTTAATCCTGTAATGGATGCATATCTATCAGACATACAACTCACTAAGCGAGCTGAATTTTCAAGTTTCTTTTCTGAAAGAGCGCTAGCAACTTTAAAGCCAGTCGCGAGATCATTAATATAATTACATGAATCTGCATGAATTGAAAGTAGGACAATCCCCTTGTAATCATTTAACTTCTCATCAAACTCCTGTAAAAGGTCAACTTCGTATCCACTGTCCACCAAGCGTTGCTTTACCAACGTCGCGACAGTGCTGTTAATGTCCACTTCGCGTGTCCCATCTGCACAGACAGCCCCACTATCACTACCCATATGACCAACAACAATCCCAATTCGATTGGTAGGAAAGTCAATTGGAGTAGCGTTAATGTCCACAATAGGATTTTCTTCAACAATTATCTGAGGCTGTGCGGCAGACTCAATTCGGTCTTCAAGGCTTTGTGAAAGCAAACTGCCTGGAGTCCAGATCGTGAATAAAGTAGCTACAACAAACGCAGCCAATAGCATTGTCCAGATCATACGCCAAAATGACATGACAGGTTTTTTAGGCTCTTCTTCCTCAAAAGTAGAAGTAAATTCGAGCTCTTGGTTTGTTTCGGTCGGCTCTAATTCAGGACTTTCAGTTGTTAAATTATCATCCATGCTTTTTTCCCTTAAAATTCTATTGATTGCCTCATCTTTTTCTATTTTAACACTATCCAGCTATAATTCATATAAGAATTAATGATTCATCTGGATTTTCATCTTATAACGTATTGCAAGTTTTATTCCGGAGGATGATACAAGCTATGTCTGAGAAATTAAACTCAATTGAACGAAACATTCTTCTTAGAATTGCACGTGAGTCAATTACTGATGCAGCCAACCATCGCCAAATTAGTGAAATAAAATTGGATACCCTGCCTGATTCCCTCAATAAAATTGGAGCTTCTTTTGTGACTTTGACAAAACATGGGGATTTAAGAGGTTGTATTGGTGCCCTGGAAGCTTACCAGTCATTAGCCCAAGATGTTCAGGACCATGCAATTGCTGCTGCCACAGAGGATTATCGGTTCAGTCCTGTCAGACCATCAGAATTGGCTGAAATCCATATTGAAATTTCTTACCTGACAGAACCACACAACCTTGATTACGCTCCTCCTACTGAACTCATAAAGCTTCTCAGACCAGGAATTGATGGGGTAATCATAGGGGATGGGCGCAGAAGGGCAACCTTTCTCCCCCAAGTTTGGAAACAACTCCCCGATCCAGTAGAATTCTTAAGTCATCTTTGCCTGAAGATGGGCGCTAACTCAAATCTGTGGCGCCAACAGCTTCTTCAAGTTCAGACCTACCAGGTCGAGGAGTTTCAAGAACCAGTTATTTAATTCCAAAAACAAGCTTAAAGGACAACCTCTCCAAGTTGCTCTGATTTGGAAATGTTATAAGCTTGTCCAATCATGTGATGGTATGCCAATCCAGCATAAACTACAAGGACAATAATGCCAAGCCCACTTGGAGCACCAAGCATTACAACCGCTTGGGTAAAGAAGGCACCCACAAAAACCAATAGCCAAGATTTGACGGACTTTCTAAATATTCGGAATATCTCTTTTATGTTAGTTCCATCCTTAAATTCTTCTCTAACAAGGTAGTTAGCAATAGCTACGGGCATCAACAGAGCAACCAGAATTGCTAGCAACACAATTATGATACTTAAACAAACTAACATAATTGTGAATAGAGTTAAAATCGCATCTCCACCGACAGATGCCATGATGAGTGAGAATATTCCCATGATGATAGCAAGAGCAATAAAAGGAAGCATCCATACCAACTGCAAAAGGAAAAGTTTCCAGCCGCGTTTAAGATCAGGTTTAATGTCCAATTCAGGCATAGAAACATCATCGCCGCCAGCAATTACACTTTTGGTTACTTTAGCAAAATATCCCATAAAAATGAATTGGCCAACCACTGGTATAAAAAGAGTCCAGATAACTCCAAGTAGTTTCTTGAACCACTCTTTGTCATCAGCCATAAAACTAAAAGCTTTCTTAAATTTCATAATAGTCTCCTTTGTGAATTAATAGAAAAAATACTTGCGAACAGATTATTAAATTATAACAAAAATCAATTAAAGATTTCTTACATTTGTATAAATTCTGCTACGTTTACAACAAATACAGTTGCTCTTTTTTGCTTGGGATCGGATGGAGGGGTGCAATGTTCACGAATAATTTCCAAAGCTCTGTTAACGCGGTCATCTTCCACGCCAATCAATAATGTACTTCTACCGCTGCGCAGAAACCCCCCTGTAGAAGCAATGAATGTAACCCGAAATGATTCCTGGGTTAATGTATGAGAAATTGCATCATTGTCTTCATCTCGTACGATGGCAATAATTAATTTCATCTCAGATTTCCTCATAATGTTCAATATCGATTAAAAACAAACTTACTCCACCAACTGTGATAGGTGTCGGCATTGGCATAGGCAAAGGAGCATTCTCTGAAGGAATTGCAATATATGAGATTCTTTTTTTGCAGGTTTTTTCAAGAATTTGCTTTGCTTTTGCTGCTTGATGCATTGTCGAACCGATTAATAGAGTTGCATTACGTTTTCCTAAGAATCCCCCAACACTAGGTAGACGTGTAACCGAAAAAGCATCATTTTCTAGTGCTTCAATCGCGATGTCACAGTCTTGCGCCTGCACAACTGCAATCATCAGCTTCTTTTCAAGGGTAATTTCATCATTAATATCTGACATTTTTACTTGAGCCAATAACCACAATGCAATCTTATTATTAGTATACCTTAATGTCCCTTTAATCGCAAAATACTTATTTGGAATTTTAATCAAACCAATCTACCACCATATCCTCAAGATCATTATCTTCTATCTCACTTTCACTGACAACCTTTCCTTTGATACTTGCGCCTGCAATTAACATGCTCTGAGGATTGCCTGAGATCAAAGGGTGCCACCAAGATAAGTTTTCGCCTCTGGCAATTTTTCGATAAGCACAGGAATTTGGCAACCAATTAGCTTCCCTCACAATTTTTAAAGTGAGCTCAACACAATCTGGAACATATTTATGTCTGTCTTCATAGACGGTACATTTGCATGTATCAAGGTCTAAATATCGACAAACAACATTGGTAAAATGCACCTTGCCTGTTTTTGCATCGATTAGTTTTATCAGGCAACATTTAGCACAACCATCACAAAGCGATTCCCACTCGCCAAAGGTCATATCTTCAAGTCGCTTTGCTTTCCAGAATTGCAATTTTTTTTGGTCATCATTCTGAGGATTGATATCTTGCATGGCGTTTTTGTTCCTTCATCTGAACAATCTGATTCTATTATAATAATATACATGGGAAACAAGGACATAAAGATCCTGTCTAAGATAAAATCATCAAACTCGTTTTTTGTTTTCCTACTTCTAGTAATTTGTACTTCATGCAATCCAAGATTACGGTCTATCAATGTAAATTCAATTGAAGAAATTCAGAAAGATACTTCTATTCCTATAACCTCACAGAAGACTATAAGCATTATAGTCCCTAGTCAAATGCCCACTCCCATCTTAACTGCATCTCAAACTGCCACATTCACGCCAACTGTAATGCCTACGCCAACACATGAGGTTCATCTTATGGCAGTTGGAGATATTATGCTTGGAAGAAGCATTGGTGGAATAATTGAAAATGATGGCGTTGAAAAACCTTTTGCATCTGTTATAGATCAGTTAGAAAAGGCTGACCTAACAATTGGCAACCTGGAGTGTCCTATTAGTGAGCGGGGAGAGCCCGAGGAAAAAGCATATGCCTTTCGTGCTCCCCTCTCATCTGCGATGTCTCTCAAATTAGCAGGATTTGACCTTTTAAATTTAGCAAATAATCATGTTTTGGATTTTGGTCAAGAAGCTTTTTTTGACACTTTGGAATCTCTGGAGGAGCAAGGAATTGCCTTTTGTGGGGCTGGGCAAGATGAAAACTCAACACGGAATCCGATTATTCTTGAGCGCAATGGATTAAGGATCGCTTTCTTAGGATATCTTAATATTCCGATTTGGAAATATGACTATATACAATGGCGAGCAGTAGAGGATGAACCAGGAATTGCTTGGGGCTTTCGTTATGACATCAAAACTGATGTGGAAAAAGTTGCACAAAAATCAGACATTGTTGTTGTGATGATGCATTTTGGAAACGAATATGAGGAAATTGTTTCTGAGCAACAAATCGATTTGGCACATATTGCCATTGATAGCGGCGCGCACCTTGTCGTTGGCTCACATCCTCACGTGCTGCAGGCAATTGAGGAATACAAACATGGACTGATCGTCTATAGTATCGGAAATTTTGTTTTTGATCAATTTGATGGAAAATCTAATCAATCTGGGATATTTAGTGTCCATCTTAATTCTGATGGAATCAAAAGTTATGAACTTATTCCAGTAATAATCAATTCAGATGGACTCCCCGAATTACAAACAAGACCATGAATTAATTTGGACGATTAAATAATGCTTGGTTTCTAAATGGAATCAGCGCCAGGATCACTGCTTCAGCATAAAAGCTTGCCCGTGTAATTGCATTTCCCGTAAGCAAACCCACCGCACCATTTGCCTGCTTAGAATTTGCCGTGCCAAACACAATATCATCAGCATCTCCCAACTCAAGCCCTTCATCAATCAGCCGGCTTACTTCTACGGGTAATTCAAAAATCCCTGTTCTAGATTTTCCAATTTGGTCGGCAGAGAGGATCACCACCCACGCAAAACCATAATAGCAACCATTCATTCGATCCACACCACCTTCAATGCCTACCCCAAAATCGGCTTCAGGGTAAAGCTGCTTTGCGGTTTCTGCCCGATTTAAGGCACCTCGCCATGTTTCCTGATCACTATGAGGTTGATCCGCTACACCTGACAAAATCTCCAGGCTCTCTACAACAAAATTTTCTTCCGGGAACATACGATAAAAACCCTGCTGAACGGCTTCAACTTTTACAGGGTTCTTTGAAGCGATGATTAGATTCTTCATAATTAATGAGTGGTCAGAACGAATTAACTTGCTAATTTCCCTCTGGAATTAATAACCGATTCCAGCTCTATTAACAGTTCTTTAGCTTTAATTCGAACCTCTTTAATCCGTTGAAGAAGAGATATTGCATCCTGATCCAGTTCCATCCCAGCCAAATTGATTCGTACATTCAATGATGCGCCCTGAATGGCAGCATAAGACAAATATCCTGCTGAACCTGCATCAGAGATGGCATTGACATTCCCAATACCCGCTATTTTAATGGCCAATTCCAAGACAGCTAAAGCGTCCTCTGCCGATTCTAGTGGAACTTTTGCCGCATGCAAGGTTGCTTTCCGCATGGCTTCAGTTCTGGAAACTTGTTGGGCTTCTGTCTCTTTCGGCATTCTACGCGCTTGCATAAATAACTCGTATGCATCCGAGTCTTTTTGGACACCTTCTTCCAGCCTTTTTCGAAGAATTTCCGCCGATTCGATCATCGTCCATGCATGATCTTCAACTTCTGCATACTTTGCCTTTCCTACTGTCAAGCGTCCAACCATCGCAACCAAAGCAGCTGCAACTGAGCCTGTGTGAGCTGATGCAGATCCACCGCCAGGTGTAGGATTCCCTGATGCAATTGCATCCACCAAGCTACCTTCTTTAGTAACTGCCCCTTGCGCAAGCTCCTCAACACCCTCAAAGAGGCGGTTTTCAAGTACTTGGTTTGGCTCAAATTGATCTACCTGCATGTACCATTTAGCGGCATCGATCAGCGCTGCATTCGGAAGTAATCCAACAATTTCACTATGATGAATTCCTACACCATATCGCTCAGCTTCTCGGCGTACCATTTCAGTAACCTGAGCCATTGGTGAGCGTTTAAAGTTTGTCAGGTTCATGGAGACCTGAGCTTTTCCCTCAACCAGAACCCCCATGCCTTTGACAAAATGAAAGCCACCAGAAGAATTTCGCACTCGTCTGGCAATTTTATCTGCAACATTGACATCATCTGTGGTCAGGTAGATGTTATAAGCGATCAACGGATATCTTGCACCAATTACAGTTGCGCCTGCACTACCAAGCTTGCTGGGTCCGAAATCAGGTTTACGTGCTGGGTCGGTGTAAATAACTTCCTTGAGTAACTCATATTGACCGCGTCGAATATCTTCCAGGTTTTTTCTTTCTGGTCGGGTAGCAGCCTCTTCATATAGGTAAACTGGGATACCCAAGCTATCTCCAACGCGCTTTCCCAAACGTCTTGCCATCTCAACACATTCAACCATGCTTATTCCGGATATCGGCACGAATGGCACGACATCAGTTGCACCTATACGTGGATGCTCACCCTTATGTTGATCCATATCAATTAGTTGAGAAGCCGTGAAGATAGCCTGAAAAGCAGCTTCTTCTACTGCATCCGATTGCCCAACAAAAGTTAAAACAGTACGGTTATGATCCATATCAGAATGGCGGTCTAATACACGGATTCCCTGAACAGACTGGACTGCGTTGATAATCGCTTCCACAACCTGAGGTCGTTTAGCTTCGGAAAAATTAGGAATGCACTCAACAATATTTACGGTCATATTTTGCTCCAATAGAAAAATGGCTGTTTAAATTATACCAAAGCAGCCTATCGTTCTATTAAAACAATCGCTATCTACGTGAATTGTGATAATCCTGCGTATTATGCCAACCCAAATTCCACTTGGGTATTATTTAATAAATTATCAGTGACTGGGCAACGATGCTCTACCTTCCTTAAAAATGCTTCTTTCTCATCTTCAGTCAATTTTGGAGCATCTAAATTTACTTTTACTTTAATTCCTGCAAATCCAGCTCGGTTCTCACTAGGTTTGCCCATAAGAACATTTGGATCATAATCTCCATTTATGGTAACTTCAAATTTATTAAACACCAGACGTTCTTGTTTGGCTACAATGATTCCCACCGTAGCAATACAGCTTGCCAAGGCAGCTAAAAGATACTCCAAAGGATTTGGCCCTTCATCATTTCCGCCGGAAGCTGGTGGTTGGTCAACGATCATCAAGTGATTACTGGTTCTTACTTCTACTTTAAAACCACTGGCTACATTCGCTTTAACATTAACACTTTTCATACTGATACTCCTTTAAATAAATTACCCTATTATCATGCCAGAAATATAAAAAATGTCAAATATATCCTTTGACAGGCCCAAAGACAAATGATAATCCTCCTCTATTTATTTATTGATTTTATTATTAATATTATGTAAGTATTTTATATTTATTATTAAGAATATAAAATTTGATATTGACTTTTCTTTACAAAGATGATAATATTGATGAAATTATTAGAGAAAGTACTATTAAGTATTACAAAGGAGTAATAGTATGCACCGATTACCAGAAAAATGTCCGATTTGCAATTCTGATGTATATGTAACCAGGTTTTATTGCCCAAATTGTGAATCCAGCATTGAGGGTCATTTTGAAGCCCATTCCGGTCCGTTTGCAGACCTGACCGATGAACAGCGCCAATTTGTCCTAACATTTGTTCGGTGTGAAGGTCGATTCAATCGCATGGAGGATGAACTCAATTTGTCATACCCAACCTTGCGAAACCGCCTTTATGAAATTATACGTGTACTTGGGTTTGAACCTGGTAAAGAAGAAGAAAGATATTTATCAGCTGAAGATCGTAAGAAAATTTTAGATGACCTTGAAAAAGGAAAAATCAACACTTTCCAAGCTCAGCAGTTGTTACAGGGCTTGGAATTAGAATTAAAGAAAGGCTAGGGATACAATGGCATCAATAGAAGAACGAATGAGAATCTTGACGATGATTCAAGAAGGAAAAATAACCGCCGAAGAAGGTGCGAAGTTGATTGAAGCGTTAGACGTGATTACAGAAAAGCCAAAAGCCCCCCATTCACCTTTAAGCGCTGATACCTTTTCCACGCCAGTCTCTGGTAAAAAACCGCATTACTTGCATGTGGTAGTCTCGGATACAGACTCGGGTAAGACCAGGGTCAATGTACGCCTACCAGTGTCACTGATCAGTTCTGGTATGCGGTTAGGAGCAAAATTTGCCCCTGAAATTGAAGGTCTTGATGAAGATACTCTCAATCAATGGCTAAACTCTGGCGAAGTTGGGCAGATTGTGGATGTGTTTGATGAGGAAGATGGCGAGCATGTTCAGGTTTATCTTGAATAGCTAATCAAATCCAAGTTATCACAATGTTAATTTTTTGAAATCTATAATATAGTTTTGCCAGTTTTCTGGTAAGCTGAAGACATCGCCTGCGAACAAGGAAGTATTGCTTTGGATCAGAATCTAACAAAGAAGAAACCCCTGTTATCCCCCATACTACAGCTTTTTATGGTAGCCATGATTCTAGCAAACATTGCCGGAAGTATGTATGGATCTTTCCTACCGCTTTACTTGAAATCATTAGGCGCTAATGTTGTTCAGATTGGTCTCTTTTTTACCATTGTGAATATTCTCCCGCTTGTTCTTCAAATTCTGGGCGGTTGGATATCAGACAGCTTAGGTAGGCTTAAGAGTATTGCAATTGGGAGCGTAGCAGGAGTTATTTCCTATCTTGGTTTAATCCTTGCGCCTACTTGGCAATGGGTCTTGGTAGGCGAGAGCTTCAGTGCAATGAATCGTTCTCTCGTGGGACCTAGTTTTGGGGCTTTTATTGCTGAAGAGTCTGCCGAAGAAAACCGAGCAAGGGTTTATGGAATTACTGAATCTGTTTTTAACCTTGTCCCAATTGTAGGTCCTCCAGTTGGGGGATTCCTAATTGATAAATTCAGCTTTAAATTGATGTTAATCTGCGCAGCCGTAATCTATTCATGCGCGGCTTTCATTAGCCGCAGAGCAGTGTAAACATCGCCATTGTGATTCTGTCCAACCTCTGCTATTACAAAACATGGCTGTCCGAACCCGATCTTGCGACCGTTTGGCAGTTCTATCGGCGGTGTCGGCGGCGCAGGCTCTGCCTTATCTGCTTAG
>CAZJLN010000003.1:0-21641 GCA_964546745.1 uncultured Anaerolineaceae bacterium | reverse complement strand
TTCATTAGAATCTCAATGGCAAAACGACATGCTGCCCGTGAAAGTCAAAAATCAAACGGATCTCTTAAGCTAAAATCTCTTCGCTTAAATCTTGGAGCGATGTTAGGTCTTATTGCAGCGGGTGGTGTTATTACCTGGGTTGTGGTGACAGACGGCATTCGTGATATATCTTTTTCTTTATCAGGCAATTTACTACCTCTCTACCTTGAAGAAGTCGGACATCTGAATGCGCAAAAAATTGGTTGGCTGGCTTCAATCATGGGCATTACCAACATGATTACCAACATTCCAGCGGGATGGCTTGCAGATAAAAAAGGCGACCGCTTGGTAATAGTCTTTGGATTCCTCATACAAGCTATTTCTCTCTTTCTTTTCATGCGAGTGAATTCATTTCTTGGCTTTGCGGTTGTATGGGGACTTATCGGCGTTGGTTTTGGCCTCATGGGACCTGCGTATCAATCGCTTTTAAGCAAAGTACTACCATCGAAGTTGAGAGGAACCGGATTTGGTCTAATTTCATCTAGCCTGGGAGTTTTCTCCCTACCTGCGCCAGCAATTGGTGCATCGCTATACAATCGCTTTTCACCTAAAACGCCCTTCTTGATAACCGCCTGGGCATCTTTACTGGCAATATTACCAATTTGGTTCAAGTTCAAGATCTCCGAAAAAGACTCAGAGGCAAACCAAATAGCACTCAATAAACTTGAAACATACGAAATTAAAACCACCTTATCAGAAGAGGAAAAAAACCCTTAAAAATAAGAATTTGAGGGTCATAGGACTTGACATGGGAAAATCAACTGAGACAGCTTTGAGTAATTGGAAAAAACGGTTTTTCACCATTTGGGCAGGACAAGCCGTCTCACAATTGGGAAGTCGACTAGTTGGTTTTGCATTCGTCTGGCATCTTACCCAATCAACAGGCTCAGCTACAGTCCTGGCTTTAGCTTCACTGATGTCCTTACTGCCAGATGTAATCATAATTCCTTTTGCTGGGGTTCTTGTTGATAGAATGAATCGGAAAGCAGTTTTAATTTTTTCAGATATCTTAACTGCTTTGGTCACTTTAGTTTTAGCAGTGTTATTTACACTGTCCAATGTACAACTCTGGCAGATTTATGCAGTGATGTTCTTACGCTCTGCTTTTGGCACCTTCCAATACACAGCTATGATGACATCCACGTCATTAATGGTTCCCAAAAGTCAACTCTCCCGAATTTCAGGGATGAATCAAACCTTGGGCGGTGCTTTAGGTATATTAGCTCCCGCTCTTGGCGCATTTTTATTAGGCATTTTAGCTATTGAAAGCATTCTTTTTGTGGATGTATTCACCGCTCTATTAGCCCTTATCCCTTTGTTATTTTTTCAAATTCCAAAAAATTCGCACTCAGACCATATAGATGTCCAATCTAAGGTAAAAGTAAACATTTGGAAGGATCTTGCTGAAGGATTGAAATTTGTGAATGCCTTACCAGGTCTATTATGGATCATCCTAACAGCCATGCTTATCAATCTCATTCTAACGCCAGCTTTTTCTTTGCTTCCTTTATTGGTTACGGAGTATTACCAAAAGGGAGTTTTGGATCTTGGATTAGCCGAATCTGTTTTTAGTGTTGGATTTATAGTTGGAGGTCTAATTTTAAGTTTATGGGGTGGATTTAAGAATCGTTTAGCAACTACGATGTTTTTCTTGATAGTCATGGGCGTAAGCATTGTTGCATTAGGGGCTATATCTAAAACCGCATTTTTTTGGTTCATCGCCATGCTAAGTCTTGCTGGAACGTCCAACCCTTTGGTGAATGGTCCCCTGATGGCAGCCTTACAGGTAAAGGTTCCAATAGAAAAACAAGGCCGGGTTTTTTCACTTGTGAGTGCTGGAGCAAGTTTGGTATCACCACTTGGTCTTGCAGTTGCTGGACCTCTCTCAGACGCAATCGGTGTACAACTTTGGTTTATCATCGGGGGGATTGTGTGTATTGCATTAGCGATTATCAGCTTTATGAATAAAAATGTCATGGAGCTTGGAAAAGATGCACAGACAAGCATCCCCCTGTCTGATCCTGAGGTTTTACTTTAAGGACCAGGTACTATCTGCAAATAATTTTTCCATAAATTTAATCCAATAATAGAAATTAAGAAAGTTCTAATACTTTTGGAACTAAAATAATTCTTTTTTCGTCTTAAAGAAAAGTCGCCATCATTAATGTAACATCAAAATAGAAAGTTAGTCAGCTTTCCAAGGTCTTTGTGAGAGGAGTTTGAAATGTCACGCACTTTAAAATTTGGATTTTTTACTTTGATCTTTATTCTGCTTGTAACAGCCTGCAAACCGAAAGCAGATATGCCCAATCCGGCATCGAAATATTGTGAAGAAAATGGTGGAACTGTCGATATTAGAACGTTGATCGATGGCAGTCAAACCGGTTTCTGTGTTTTCCCAGATGGGAGCGAATGTGATGAATGGGCTTTTTATCGTGGAGAATGTAAACCTGGAGATAGTCTGATAAACGCCAATATGCCAAATCCTGCCTCTGTCGTCTGCGAAGAGAATGGGGGTGTGCTTGAAATTCGAACTGACGAAACTGGTGGTCAGGTTGGGATTTGCGTTTTTGATGACACAAGTGAGTGCGATGAGTGGGCTTTCTTTCGCGGTGAATGTAAGCCGGGGGAAAGTCTCATGCCTATTGCAAATATGCCCAATCCGGCTTCTGTCTACTGCGAAGAACATGGAGGCACATTAAGGATTGATACTGATGCTCAAGGAGCACAAGTTGGTATGTGCGTATTTTCAGATGGGAGCGCATGTGAAGAATGGGCTTTTTCTCGAGGAGAGTGTGTAGTTGGTGGGATTTATCCAGTTGAAGTGTATGCAGAAGATGGGTGCAAAGTTTATTCAAACGAAACCCTTGGATACAGCTTTCACTTTCCAAAAGATACAGTCATTACCTCTGCTAGTGACCCTAAGAAGACACTTACCATTCAAGGACCACTTGTTGATGGGGATTATTTCCCAATGATTTACATCAATCATCCCTTCGATCGGACCGAATTCTCAATTCCTGCTGGATGGGAAATGGAAGATTGGCTCGTTGAAAACAATCTCTTATCAGGTGAGTGGGATAAGGATGTACTTATTGCAGGAGAACAAGCATTTCACCAACGACATCCACGCAGTGAACAGTCTTATGCATCTGATCACTACTTCTTTGCCAAGAATGGTGGCATTTACAACATTGTGATTTTGCACACGGGAGACAAAGAGGATTGGGCTTTGTATAATCACTTTCTAGAGTCGATCACGTTCAACTAGAATTTTTCAAGTGACCCTCATTTGAAACGAGGGTCACCTTTTTTAATTAAAAAACAAAATAATCCTAATTGTTGATTTTTACTTCCAAGACCTGATCTTTTTCTGCCTGAAATATACTTCCGTTGACTATGTAGACTCCCTCAGTGCATTCTCCTTTTGATATGCTGATCAAAATGGATTCTTTAAGAACATCAGGACCAATAGCAGTTAAGTCATCCTTAATTTCTAACTTACATTTTTGAGCAGATGGCAATGACTCTGCAGCATTGACCACAGCACTAATGGTTGCACCAATCCCAGCCATGCGTGGCAGGTGGAATGCATCGAATCCATCCAAAAAAGCGGCTAACGCAAAAGTAGGATCATATTCATATCCCGCCTCAAACACTGCCCTTAAAGGTCTCCCTTCCGGATCAGAATAACTAAGGAGTGCACGAATACCATCATCACTTGCCGGCCAAATCCCAAAAGGCAGGGCAATGTAATTATTGATGCTGAGAATTAAATCATCCCTATGTGCCATTGCTAAATATTTGCGAAGTGCCACATCATTTGAATGTGCCTGTTCTTGAATGAGGTTGTTAGGCACAAGGTCTAATTTAGGGTGTAGATACAAATGGTTATAAGGCATCACACCATGTTCAATTCCCCACGTGATTGCATCAGCTAGCGCATATTCCCATCCCTCACCCAGGTACCACCATCCATTCATGAAGACATTTCCATAATACTTATCTCCAAAATTTGCAAACATGGCAACTTCAAAGCCAAAATCGGGGTGTGTATTATAGAACTCATACAAAACGCCTATACCACATAATTCTGACGGATTGCCAGTTTCATCCAGGTAAAGTTGGTCTGCGAAATATGCATCATCAAAACTCAACACTAATGGTTTTCGACCAATCGGAACGTCATATTTGCCGTCCATTAGGTCATCAATCGATATTAGGCTATAACCAGCATCATATAACTGCTGTAAATGCCCCAGAAAATCAGAAAGCCGAATTTTCATACCCGTTGACTCTCCGTAACTATCCGGGAGAAAACGGTGGTAATTCAGAATTGGGATTTGGGGATCTTTTACGTAAACAGTCGCTTCAATAGTTATCGGATTTGGTGTGGTAGTTGGTGTAACTAAGATAGTAGGCTCACTCGAAGGCGTTTGTGTAGGGACTTTACTAGGTAACACCAACGATGGAAGGTCTTGAGTAATATTGGGAACCTCAGAGACTATATCTACTGTGTCAACCAGTTCTATGGAGGAACTGCAAGCTCCAAACAATATGAGGAAAATGAGTGGAATTAGTCTTTTCATTGGTCATAATGATGATTTTCTTTAATCATAACCCGAAAATCATAATTTAAATTAGTTAATTTGATTTCTCTTTTTTTTACGACAATAAGGCTTCTTTTCCCGCTGATCCTTCATTGACAAACCCTCCGATTGGAAGGTTTATTAATTCTAATTTATAATGAAACTTGAAAACATTGTATGTTTGTGAGGAATTATGTTGAGAACAAGATTTGCGCCGAGCCCAACTGGATATATGCACATCGGCAATTTACGCACTGCGCTGTATGCCTACTTAATTGCGAAAAAGGCAAATGGTACGTTTATATTACGCATTGAAGATACCGATCAGGCACGTAATGTACCTGAAGCAGTTGCTGCAATTTATAAAGGTTTAGCACTCGCAGGAATTACATATAACGAAGGACCTGATAAAGATGGTGGCTATGGACCTTATATTCAGAGTCAAAGGCTTCCTATCTATAAGAAATATGCCGAAGAGCTTATAAAAAAGGAAGCTGCCTATTACTGCTTTTGCCAAAAAGATGAAAAACCACAGGAAGGGGATGAGGAGGTTACTGCCACAATTTCCCGTCGTGATCCATGCCGGTTTCTTTCTGTTAATGAGGTGCAAGAGAAACTTCAACTAGGTGGTCATCCTGTCATCCGTCAAAGGATACCAGACACAGGTAGCACCTCTTTCCAAGATCACGTTTACGGCACTATTACCATTGATCATGCTTCGCTTGACGATCAAGTATTGTTAAAATCTGATGGATATCCAACCTATAATTTTGCCAATGTGGTAGATGACCACTTGATGGGAATTACGCATGTGGTGCGTGGACAGGAGTATCTTTCCTCTACGCCCAAATACAACCTACTATACCAAGCTTTTGGGTGGGATATCCCTGATTATGTCCATTTACCTCATATTATCAAGCAGAATGGTGAAAAATTTAGTAAGCGACATGGCGATCCATCTTTCGAAGATTTGATCCAAATGGGTTATCTACCATCTGCTATTGTAAATTATGTTGCACTTTTAGGATGGAGCTCTGGAGACGATCGGGAATTTTTCACACTAGAAGATCTAACTCAAGTGTTTAGTATGGATCGCATTAACAAATCTAGTGCTGCCTTTTCATTTGAAAAACTAACCTGGCTTAATGGAGAACATATTCGTGCACTCTCGGATGAGGCTTTTCACCAACTTGTACTTCCATATTACCCGGATGCCATACGACACCTTGATCTGACGAAAGTAAGCCGGTTGATAAAGGTGCGCCTTGAACGGTTAACAGATATCCCTGTCACAGTCAATTTTTTGGCTGACCTCCAACCATATGATACAGACCTATTTGAGCATCAGAAATCAAAATCCTCCAAATCAAGCAGTCATATGATCCTTGAAGAAGTGCTGCCTTTACTACAAGAAATAACGACTTGGGATAATATGTCGCTTTATGAAACCCTCAAAAGCTTTTCAGCAAGTAAGGGCTATAAGGTTGGAACTGTTATGTGGCCAATTCGTACCGCATTATCCGGTCTCCCTACCACACCAGGTGGAGCAACTGAATTGGCAGAATTGCTTGGTAAAAAAGAAACTCTCAGGCGGATTACGCTTGGAATAGAGCTTTTGAATGGAGAATAAATAATAAGGAAGATAAGGTAAGATTTAAAAACCGGGTTAAATTTATACCTGGTTTTTTGTTAAGGACTTGGCACCAGCCTTGCACATGTACAAAAATAAGTTTATGGAACTTACTTGATCCTATCTACGTTAAAAACAAGAATTATGAATGCTTATAAAAACAAACTGTGAGAATTACACCTATGACAAGAACCATGCAGGAGATTACTCGTCCAATGGCTGTACAAAAAACAGCCCCAAAAGCGAAGCAAAAGACTAAACGTTTTTCAGGTTTTTGGATTTTAATAATCCTTTGGATTCTTGTTTTGGCAAATGCGTATTATTTCGTCCCAGCTTATCTAGATTCAAAAGAATTGATCCTCCCAGATGTACACGCCCTATCTCTAAACCTAGGGAAACTAAATGTTGATCAGGCTACAGAACTGATCGATAAGACATGGAATCAAGAAGCAAAAATTCTTTTATACCTAAATGAACAAATGTTTGAAATTAAAGCTGTTGATCTAGGATTAACAGTTGATGCTCAAACAACCGCTGAGAATGCATATGCTCAAGGTCGCTTCCAGGGTCGACTTGAAATGATCAAATGCCTCTTCAAGAGCGATCCCATTATTGTCTTACCTGAAGTAAGTTTTGATGAGGCAATTGCAAGGGAGTTTTTCGACAAACTTGCCTCCACTGTTTATATGGCACCGGTTAATGCAACAATCAGACAAGAGAGCAATGAATATTTGCCTGTACCAGGCATCCCTGGTGCGATGCTTGATATTGAAACACCGCTTACTCAGATCAAATCTAATCCTTTATTAGCCTTAACGAGAGGAATTATCAACCTCCAGATGGCGTCTATTCAACCCCCTCTGACAGATTTAACTCCTCTCTTAGATGAGATAAAACAACAGTTATCACAACAATTCACATTAACAGCGTATGATCCTATTAAAAATGATTACACTACATGGACAGTTCCCCTGGATGAGCTTATTAAATGGTTAATAGTAGACCAAGATAGTAAAAAGGTTTGGCTTGAGCCTTCTCAAGATACCATTCAATCTGTTCTGGAAAAGTGGAATCAAACGATTCTTCCAGAAAGATACCTGGATTATTCTGAGAGCATAGAAAAAATCATTGAAAGTTGGTCACAATCACAAGAAGCGCGGACATTAATAAAATACAACCCGACCAACTATGTTGTAGAGCCAGGCGAATCTCTTTGGTCAATATCATTGGAATTAGGAATGCCTCTATGGATGCTGCAGGAAGCAAATCCTGAGTTATCAGATGGCAACCTCTATGCTGGAGAGGTACTCACAATTCCTGCTGTAACTGATTTGCTACCTTTACCCGTGATAGAAAACAAACGCATTGTTATCAGTATCGACGAACAGCATATGTGGACATATCAGGATGGTGAGCTTTACAGCGAGCATGTCATCTCGACCGGTATGGAAGATTCACCAACAATGGCTGGCACTTTCCAGATCCAGACACATGTCCTGGATGCTTATGCGTCCAATTGGGATCTTTGGATGCCCCATTTCCTTGGAATTTATGAAGCATGGCCAGGTTTTATGAACGGTCTGCATGGTCTTCCTTTGCTTTCCAGCGGTGTGCGCTTGTGGGGAGGCACCTTGGGAAGGCCAGCTTCATATGGATGTATCATTCTTGACCTAGATGACGCTGAGATGATTTATGAATGGGCTGAAGATGGAGTGGTAGTGGAAATACTGCCATAGGAGTAACTGAATTTATTTATTAAAAGATTCTTGGAATGGTTCTTGCAACAATTATTGAGAAAAAATAGAGAATTCATGAATAGGATAAGAATCGGGTAATAATCATAATGCAAGCAATCAATGAGACCTTCACCTTCCTGACCCAATTCCCAGGTGCACTGGTCTATCACCTTGTCATTGTTACAGTTCTCATAATCTTTTGGCTCAAGTCAAGAAGATTACAAAAGGAACTTAGAAGCATTGAAACTAAAGATTCCTGTGTTTTTGCTTGTATCATCCTGATCCTTCAGTTTTTTTCCTTAGTGGTGAATGTTTTAACCTGGATAAACAATCCACTTGTGGCTTTCCTTCAACCAATTTTATTTCGCTTACTGAATGGGCTTACCTTAGTGGGCATCATCTGCGTTTTAATTGGGAATTTTGAAGGAAAATGGAAAAAAATCGTGCCAATAGTCATTGCCTCGTCGATGATTGTTTTCTCTATTATAGAGATCGTCATTTCAAGAGGACAGCCCATCACAGCTTTATTTAATGGAACCTGGCAAGATATTGTTTGGCACATAATTACACTCTTATTGTGTTTGGCGACTATGTTAGCACTGCTTCTATTGAAATCGCTTAACAATCTGGAAGCCTATATCCTCTTGGCACTAGCATCACTTGGGTGTGTGTTCTCTCTGATTTTCCCCAACCGAGGAAATTTACCTGCATGGGTCATGCTAAGTCAAATTTTGTACTATCCACTTCTTCTCTCTCTCCTACCAAAATTTTTAATAAGTCCTAACGAACAATCAACTTATAAAGATAAATCATCTGCCACATTGGCTGAAAAAAAAGTAGACATTACCCCCAGGCTGATAAGTGCAATGCTTGAAGTCTCACTGCAAAACACAAACAAGAAAATTCAAAATGCTTTATCACAAGCCATTAGCCTCTATATGATGGCAGATATTTGCATCATTCTCCATTGCGAACCTGAAACATCACAAATACGCTTTGAGAGCGCTTATGATCTTATTCGCCAAGATTTTCTCAAAAATTTTACGCTTAGCGAAGAGCATTTACCAAATCTATTCCAGGCATTTCAAGATCGAAAAGCTTTGATACTATCAAAAAAAGAACAACCTACTGATTTGAATAGCCTTTACCAGGCAATTGGTTATAACCAACTCGGCAGCAGTGTTTTTCTTCCGATTAAGTATAACGGAAAAGCGGTAACAAGAGGATTTCTCTTCTTATCTCCATTTACCAATCGACAATGGCAACCTGAACATTTAGAAAAGCTGGAGCAAATTTTTCCCACACTCAATCGTCTCTTTGATTATGCAAGTGAGGTCGATGGACACACGACAGCTTTAGACACACTTCAAGTGTCTCTAAATCAATCCAACCGCGAAAATCAAAAACTTCAACAGCAGCTAGAACATTCGCAACAATTACTATCTGAACTAAGAACTGAGTTCAATAACTCCAAAAACACACATCAATCTGAAACGAATTTATGGATTGAACGTCAGAGTAAACTGGAACAAAATTTGCTTTCTCTAGAAAATCAAATATCTGAATCAGTCAGAGAAATCAATGAAGCTAAGAAGATTAAAAAAGAGAATCAAAAACTTTTATCGCAACTGGATAAGGCGAATGTACAGAATTTACGCTTAAGTCTCGCAATGCAGCAAGCAAAATCATTTCTTGAGGGGATTTCTTTAGGCAAAACATCTGAAGAAGTCATTGTTAATGAAAAGGCAAAAGACAATGTTCCCTTAGAAATCAAAAAACCTCTTCCAGCCAAGAATATTGAACAGCTGCCTGATCAATGGCTCAACACAATTCTAGGGCAGTACTCAAATCAAATTACAACAAAAGACATCAAAATTGAGACTAATGTAAAGATCGATCCAACAGACCTTCCTTCTGATGTGGCTCCTATTGAAAATATACTAAAGGGACTGGTTTCAAACGCGCTGCATGCCTCACCCAACCAGGGTCAGGTAGAAATCAAAATCTACAATGGACAAACTGAACAAGGGCAAAGCGCGATATTACTTGAAGTATCGGATAGCGGAGGTGGGTTATCACTTCAGGAACAAAAGAGTTTCATTAATTTAATAGACCGAATCGGTCAACCTGTTCCTGGCGGTGTTGGCGATATTACTGCCATACGAGAGGTGCTCGACACTTTAAAGAACAATGGTGGAAGTATTTTTATACAAAGCGATATCAATAAACCAACAACCTACAAGGCAATAATCCCTACTCTACACAAGCATGAAGAAAAAGGTAAAATGAAAGAATCGGTTCAAAACGATAAAGGAGAAAACTCTTAATCTGGTTAGGAGAATCTCTTAGATTTGAGGATGGAATGCATTTAAAGAAATATCAAATGGTGATTTTAGTGTTGATTTTGATCATTACCTTATCTCTAGTGATGACAATTTTTGCTGGTTTTTTTGTGACTGAAGTCATCTCCTCACCAAATTTTCCTTATACCATAAGCCTGAAAGGGTACCATCCCACACCCACTCCTTTCCAACCGAATATGTATGCCTATCAAATTGAGGATGGCGTTATAGAGTTGCTTCCTCAACCAGTCAACACACCCACTCCAGTTCCAACAATCGAATATGTCGCAAAACCTGAGGATCAACTCAATGTTCTACTCCTTGGTTCGGATTCCCGTAATGATGGCGGATATCGGACCGACGTTATCATGCTTGTGTCTATTAATCCTGAATATAACGATGTCAGCATTATCTCCTTTCCCCGTGATCTGTATGTCAATATCCCGGGCTGGCAGATGGATCGGATCAATACTGTCCATCAAATTGGAGGCTTCCAGCTTCTAGCGGATACATTCGAAATTAATTTCGGTATTCGTCCAGATAATTATGCAATGGTCGATTTTGATGGTTTTTATCAGGTCATAGACACCTTAGGTGGGATTGATGTGTACGCAGAAGAACGATTTGAAGATCAATGCAATCACACTTTAAGCATTAATAGTTGGTGTATCATCGATCAGGGATGGAATCATATGGATTCAGAGTTGGCTCTATGGTATTCTCGCGCCCGTTATTCCACAAGTGACTTTGATAGAGGACGTAGGACCCAAGAAGTGGTAAAAGCCATCTTTGATAAGCTCATGCGCATCAACGCGATCTTGAAAGCACCGGAGCTTTGGAGCATTTACACACAATACGTTGAAACTGACCTGAAGTTGGGGGATGTGTTGCCTTACATTTCAATGGCAAAGATTATCAAGGATACATCCAATATCCGTCGCTATTCCGTCGGACCTGCTGAAGTATCCAATTGGTTTACGGGTGAAGGAGCCATGGTCTTGTTACCAAATTATTATGCTATTTACCCAATTCTTGTCGAAGCTCTCCATCTCGATTATTAACGCATTTGACAGTTCCAAATTTTTGTTATAAACTAAACATATCTGGCTATACGAATATTGATTGGAGTTATTATGGCAGAAAAAACATTGCCGATAAATGCACATATTAGTGAGTCTTCTTTGCTTCAACCAAGCATTCAACTTTGGAAGCATTATTTAACTGACCAAGGACGTTCTGTCTATACCATAAAAGCCTTCGTTGCAGATCTTAATTTACTGTCATCCTATCTACCACCCGATAAACAGGTCGGTTCTATCACAACAAAAGACCTTGAATCTTTCTTAAATTGGCTTGAAAAAGAACGCAATATTTCTTGCAGTCCCAAAAGCCTTGCTAGACGCATCACATCATTGAAATCGTTCTTTCGATGGTTAAGTCAATATGGGGCTATATCTGTTGACCCAGCAGAAAAAATTGTACAGGTTGCAGTTATTAGCCCGCTGCCTGTAGTGCTTACAAGCGCTGAGATTAAGCAACTCACGGATTATGCAAATGATTTGCGCTTCGGTCAAACACCAGATGCTCGCCCCTACACGTTACTAAGCCTTGTCTTAGAGACAGCAATTAAAAAAGGCGAATGCCTTGCATTGACCAAGAATCATCTTGAATTAGATGATTCTGACGGTGCTTTTATATTTGTCCGTTATACCAATCCCCGCTATCGATATAAGGAACGCAAGATTTCTGTATCAGAAATTTGGGTGGAAGCCTGCCGAGAATATCTCGAGCAGTATCAACCTGAAGATCAAGTTTTCCCATGGTCACCTCGCCGTCTTGAATACATCCTTGAGTTTCTAGGACAGGCTGTCGGATTAAGCAAACATGTTTCTTTTGATATGTGTCGCTGGTCTTGCGCCTTACAGGATTTGATCAATGGTATCGATCCGGACAAAATCCGTCAAAAGCTGGGCATTTCCAAGATTCAGTGGCGAGAGATCTTTTTTAAACTTCGTAGGCTTGCCAAGGAACAAGGATTTGACTTCGTCCCTGAAGATATCGAAGCCAATAACTAAGGTAAAAGAAATTCATCTACCACAATAATTAAATCATTTTCAAAATGACTAACTTACCCATAATTTAATGGTAAGATAGGCGGCATTATTTATTGGAGAAAAGAACAGCTCTGAATGCTGTAATGGAGTAAAAGAAATGAATTACGAAAAACCAAAAAAGAGGAGATCTTGCCTACTTGTACTGGCGATTTTAATCCCCTTTCTAATTGTCTTTGCTGTACTGGCTGCAATCAGCCTGAATATGGTAAAAGATGGAAAACCAGGGCTTCTCTCAAAAGAAACTGAGGTGGCACTAACGGAAAAGCCCTATGAAATTGATCCCTCCATAGATCGTCAGGTTCCCGATGATGTTAAGACCTATGTGTTACTTGGCTCAGATTATCGTCCCGAATCGGGTTATCGTACAGATGTGATTCTATTGGTAGCTGTCAATTTTAACAAATCAGAAATGCACCTCCTTTCATTTCCACGTGACCTATGGGTGACCATTCCAGGTTTCGGTGAGCAACGAATCAATACCGTTCAACCTTATGGTGGTTTTGAATTGCTCGCAGACACCCTATTGGTGAATTTTGGTTTCAAACCAGATCATTATGCTATGGTGGATTTTGAAGGCTTTAAGCACATCATTGACCTTCTGGGCGGAATTGATGTCAAAGTTACTCAACCAATGCAAGATCAGTGCGAGTTTAATCCTGAACGTTGGTGTGTTGTGGAACCAGGTGAAGTTTACATGGATTCGGATTATGCTTTATGGTACGTGCGTGCTAGATACAACACCTCCGATTTCGACCGCACCCGCCGAGCGCAGGAAGTGATCCAGGCGATTGCAAAGAAAGCGATCAGCTTTAACTCGTTATCTAATAGCTCTCAATTAATAGGTGCTTTTGAAGAGACTATTGAAACGGATCTTGCGCTAAATGACCTAAGCCCACTCTTGTTTCGCTTTGGAAAATTGACCGATGAGAATGCTGTAACAACCTACTCCATTGGTCAAAATGAGACGACTGGGTGGATCACAGACGGTGGTGCAGATGTTCTATTACCTAACTATGACGCAATTTCTGTGATCATCAATCAGGTTTTGTGGATTGACAATCCTTAATCAGGTCGTTCCACCCAAAGATGTAGGATAAACGCTTCATCCCCGCACAAGTGATATGTAAAGCTCGGCTGAACTCCGACCATCCAAACAATTTCATCCTTATTGATAACGAGAGGATATAAAGCTCGGGCTTCAATAGGAATTTTCTTATTGATGAATGTGTCACTCACTTTTTGGGAATGGCCCTTAAGCCCAAACGGTCTCCAGCGATCACCGGCTTGTTTTGCTCGGACCTCCAGTGGAAACTGGATTTGGGCTGGATTTAACCATACATGGACGTTATCCATTTTCATGTCAAATTGACTTGGTAGACTAGGTCTTTCAACTATTTCTGCATGTAATACCCATCCATCCTGCAATTTCACAATACACCCAGGCGTGAGATATTGTGCTTCAAGGGTTTCCATCTGAGGAAATTCTTGCACAGGGGGATTATAAATGTGCTCAATAATAATTACTGCATCCTCATTCAAGATTAGGTCTATGTTCGCAACCAAGTCTAATTGTAAATTCAGGTTCGGTGTGTTTATTCGCTCAATTGAACGCCCAACCACATCTAAGCCTATATCCCGTAAGCCAGGCCGTAGCTCGTCGATTGCTTTGCGCAGAATTCGTCTTTGCAATCCATCTGGTAATGCGCGAAATGACTTCCTATTGATGCCGATCATTTCAGAAGATTCATGGTTAATGACTTCTTTCCAGGTTTCTTCGGTTAATGAAATCAGGAGGTCATCATCTGCTTGCATAACTGAAGACATCCTCAGAATGACCTCTTTAATTTTTGGATTGTAATGGTTAAGATCAGGAAGGAGAATATGCCTCAGTTTATTTCGGTAATAAGTAGTGTCATCATTGCTTTGATCACTGACAGGGTTTAATGAATTCTCTTGACAGTATTCATTAATTTCTTTCCGCCAAATTCCAAGCAAAGGTCGCCAAACAGGAATGATATCGCTCCATTTATTAGGTACCTGCCTAAAGCTCATTCCCCTCAAACCACTAGTGCCAGCACCTCTAAGAAAATGCATCAACACAGTCTCAACCTGATCATCTGCATTATGCCCCACAGTTACTGCCTGAGCTTTATTTTTTTGTGCTTGTTCAAACAAAAAATGATAACGACAATCCCGCGCACCTTCTTCAAGAGAAAGTTTTTTCTCCTGACAATAATATCTTACATCTACACTTTCTGTAATTAATGGCACTCCCCACTTTTGACATATCTCTTGAACAAACTGTAGGTCTGCTACAGATTCATCCCGCAATTTGTGGTCCATGTGAGCGGCAATGAGATTAAGGCTAAGTTGCCGCATCACATGTAATAGCATGAGGCTATCGGGTCCTCCAGAAATGCCCACCAAAATGGGTTTATCAGGATCTACCTGACACTTATGAACCAAAATATTTAGCACATCGTTTTTAAGCATAATAAAATTATAGCATCACAAAAATTGTTGAAATCAAGACAATCGACTCAAGAATAAGGTATACTGCCTAAAGGAGAAAGTATGCCAAAAAAGCCATACATTATCGGCATTACAGGGAACATTGCATCAGGGAAAAGTGTAGTTAGCCAATACCTTCAGAATTTAGGAGCGCTTTCGATTGACGCGGATGTCCTTGGACAGAGGGTTTTATCCAAGATGGGTCCCGGATACAATTCAGTGATTGAAGCATTTGGACCTTCATTGCTAAATCAAGATGGCGAGATCGATCGAAAATTACTGGCAAACATTGTTTTTTCTGACCCCCAAAAACTATCTCTGCTTGAAAGCATTAGCCATCCCTATGTGATTAATGCAATAAAAAACATTATCTTTCAAACAAAGGCATCTGTAGTTGTTATCGAAGCCATAAAACTTATCGAAGCATGCGCAGGTAAGCTATGTCAAAATATCTGGTCCGTGGTTGCTCAGGATGAAATTCGTCTTCAACGCCTTATTCAAAACCGCCATTTATCGCCAGAAATAGCGCAACTTCGTATCAGCTCTCAAGCGCCGCAAGAAGAAAAAATCAGGTCGAGTGATATTGTGATTCAAACCGATGGGTCTTTTCAAGATACTTATCAACAAATCATTGAGTCAGTTTTAGGTTATTCCCAACTTTTTGAGGGAAATGAAATATGGTTTGCTCTTTCAAATTCACAAATCCTCAGAAAATTAACACCATCTGAAATTCCCATTTTAAGTGACTTTTTTAACTCGTATGGTCGTGTTGCTATTAATCAAGGGCAAATGATCAAAAATTTTGGCATGTTTTCTTACTGGGGAGTTATTGAGGAAGGGAAATTGGTTGCTGTTCTCATAGGAAAACAAAAAATCGGAATAGCTGCTATCATTGAAATCCATGTTCTTGATGGTTACCAACCTTTAATGAATCTAATATTTCCTGAAATAATTTTCAACCTAAAACAATATTTAAAGAATGATTTTGTTGAAGATTTCATACTCCCTGTTGAAACCCAAACAAAAGGTAGCAAGCCTCCTTCCCCTAAAATAACAAAAATACGGGATTTAGAATATGCATATCGATCTGTTCTCTTGCAATTTGTCGGACTTGATGTTGAAATGAAATTATTTACCCTGGACACCCCTGCTGAGTTCAACAAGTTGTTTTTCTGTTAAGAAATTTCGGGTTATACTTAACCTGGAATAAAATCTAGGTTTAATAAAAATGGCTGAAATTATCAACAGAATTTTGTTTATCCTGCAACGCTTTGATTGGAATAGTGTTCTGGATATTGTTCTGGTTACCATTGTTTTTTCACTACTTTTGTACCTCCTACGAGACACCGAAGCTTTAGTGCTTCTTCGTGGTGTATTCCTGATCATAATATTCATCACTTTACTAACCAGCTTGGTGGACCTTCCAGCATTTACTTGGCTGGTAAACACCATCACTCCAGCATTGATTTTAGCCATACCCGTGATTTTTGCCCCTGAAATTAGGCGTGGATTGGAGCGTGTCGGACGATTTAGCAATATTGACTTTCTTAGGCGACGCAGTTCCATGTCAACCCGAGAAGAGACACTACAAATCCTCGATCATCTCTCAAAAGCTGCCGGAAGGCTGTCAGAAAGGCGTCATGGAGCGCTAATCGTTCTTCAACGTCACGAATACCTATCAAATTACTTAAAGACTGGGGTTACTCTTAATGCTGAAGTCACTCCTGAATTGATGCTTCAAATTTTTTATCCCAACACACCATTACATGATGGTGCAGTAATCATCGTTGATAATCGGGTAAAAGCAGCATCTTGTGTGATGCCATTATCTGCCAGCGGTGTGCTTAACAGTCAACCTGACCGTTCAATGGGTCTTCGACATCGCGCTGCTTTAGGCATTTCTGAAGTTAGTGATGCGATTGCAATTGTTGTATCTGAGGAAACAGGCAGCATTTCAATTGCATATGGCGGAAAATTGATACGAAGGCTTGACCCTCAAAAACTCTACCTGAACCTGGTTGCATTTTCGTTCCCCGAAGGTGTCCTACGTAATAAACCAGAAAAACGCAAAATTTTTACTAAAAAAGAAGCTAAAAAAAACAAACAATTGGAGGATGAATTATGAAGTTCCTCCGAGGTTTTCTTAAATTTCTACCTACCTTTCTATCTGCCCTAGTGCTGGCGATTATTGTTTGGGTTTCAGCGGTCACAGCCAGTGACCCCAACGAAGAGATCGTTTTCCCTTCGCAAATTCCTCTTAAAGTTATTGGACAGGATCCAAACCTGATTATGACGAATGACATACCAGACTCAATATCCGTCACCATTCTTGCGCCAAAATCGATTCAAATCAGGCTTTCAAACGAACCCGGCTTGATTCATGCCACGTTGAACCTTGCAAGTTTGGATGCTGGTGTTTCTGAAGTTACTCCTCAAATTACAGTAGATGTCCGTCCTGCAGAGGTGACAAAAATCACCCCAGAAGTCATTAAGATTGAAATGGAAACTCTAGCATCCAAAGAAATTGCCATAACTCTTAGCGAAGTTGGCTCCTTGCCCATCAGCTATGTATCAGATGAGCCTATCCTCTCATCTGAGAATGTGATTGTGACCGGTGCTGCTTCCAGTGTCAATTCAGTTGCTCAGGTTCAAGCAACTATCGACCTTACAAATAGCACCTCAAGTATTAGTAAGAAAATCACATTAAAAGCATACAATACTAATGGAAATATTGTTGACAATCTTACACTCAATCCTAATTCAATTGATGTCCAGATTCCGATACGCCAATTAGGTGGATATCGAAACGCATTTGTTAAGATTATCTCAACAGGTCAAATTGCTAGCGGTTTTTACCTTACGAACATTTTCGCAGACCCTCCCAACGTAACAATTTACTCTTCAGACCCCGTTCTGGCAAATAATATGCCCGCTTATGTTGAAACAAACCCCATCAATCTTAATGGTGCTGATGAAGACTTTTCAGTGGATATTCCACTTAATCTGCCTGATGGAATATCTTTAATTGGAGAGACAATTATTAGAGTCCAGGTTGGAGTTGCTGCTATTGAAAGTAGCAAAAACTTTTTGAATGTCGAAATACAGGTCACCAACTTGGATCCTCAATTGAAAGCAGAATTAAATTCTAACTCCGTAGATATCTATTTATCTGGTCCGCTTTACTTACTAGAAGTTTTAGATTTGGCTGATATAACAGTCACTCTAGATTTGGAAGGTCGGGGGGTTGGCACTTATCAGCTTGTTCCTCAAGTATCTTTAGTTGACACAAAAATTAATGTCGACGCAATTCTTCCTGGAACAATTGAAGTGATCATTAGTCAGTAATAAGGGACATTCAGCAGGTATAATTTCCATCTGAATAGCAACCTAAGGAATATAAAAATGAACAAACCCGTTGTTGCCATCGTTGGGCGACCTAATGTTGGAAAAAGCACGATATTTAACCGCTTAGTCGGAGAGCGATTAGCAATCATTAATGATACACCTGGCACTACCCGTGACCGTCTGGTAGCCGAATCTGATTGGTCTGGTCATGACTTCTTTGTCATCGATACAGGTGGCATCGATCCAAGTAAACAACATAAACAAGAACCTTTATCAATCGATTCAGAAAATTTTATTGAAGATATTCGGTTGCAGGCAGAAATAGCAATTGACGAAGCTGATGTAGTTCTATTTGTTGTAGATGCCCTGTCAGGTGTGACAACTGCCGATAGAGAAGTAGCAACTATTTTACGTCGAAAACAACAAATCATAAACGAAATACCCCAGCCTCCAATTGTTCTTGCAGTAAACAAAGCAGACAGCGATCGAGCTCGGTTAGACGCCCTTGCCTTTTATGAGCTCGGGATGGGAGATCCCTACCCAATTTCTGCCATCCATGGGACAGGCACAGGAGATCTTTTGGACGAAATAGTTCGCCATTTTCCTGCTCCCCAAGAGGACGAGCAGGAGGACGATTCAATTAAGTTTGCCATTGTTGGAAAACCCAACGCAGGGAAATCTAGCTTGCTTAATCGTTTGGTAGGTAAACAACGCTCAATCGTCAGCCCAATCCCAGGTACTACCCGAGATGCTATTGATACCAAAATCGAGTACGAAGGTCTCACTATAACGCTGATTGATACTGCTGGTATTCGTAAACGTGGTGCTATTATCCCTGGAGTCGAAAAATTTAGTGTATTACGGGCGATGAAAGCCATTGAGCGATCAGATGTAGCAATCCTGGTTGTAGACGCTTTTAGCGGTGTCACTGCACAGGACACTCATATTGCCGGTTTCATCACAGACGCATGGAAAAGTGCTGTTGTTGTGGTCAATAAATGGGACTTGGTCGAAAAAGACTCCAACACCATCAATGAATTTGAGAGGACAATTCGTCAGCAGTTAAACTTCATGGATTACGTGCCATTGTTATTCATCTCTGCATTGACAGGACAAAGGGTAAATCAAGTTTTACCGATGGCTCTTCAAGTGCAAGAGGAGCGGCTGGTGAGGTTGACTACTTCACAACTTAATCGCATTTTGCAGGAAGCACAGGATCAACACCAAGCACCATCGGTTAATGGACGGTTTTTCCGAATTTATTACGGTACCCAGGTTCGCAGTGAGCCCCCTACTTTTTTACTTTATGTTAACGACCCTGAATTATGCCATTTCACATACCTCAGATTTCTTGAAAATCAAATCCGGAAGGAATATCCATTTATTGGTACACCTATCCATCTGGTTTTGAAAAAAAGGGAACGCTCAGAGGACCGCAATAAATGATCAAAAATCTAACAAAAAGATAATAGAGTTCACCTTGCAGTCAAGTTGAAGTAAATATATAATGCATATATAATATTTTGAAACAGGTAAATTGTGGAAAATTTTAATTCTGAAATCACTCCAGAGGTTGAAAACAAGATACCACCCAAAAAACGATCAGGGTTTGGTGGGTTTTTAATTGATACCTTAGAAACAATAGTAATCGCATTTTTGCTTTTCTTAGCCATTAATACTGTCACATCTAGGGTTCGTGTAGAAAATATCAGCATGAAGCCAACACTGCAGCCAGGCAATTTGTTAATTGTTAATAAGCTCGCTTACAAATGGTCAGAGCCAAAACATGGCGATATTGTTGTGTTTCATTTCCAGGGCAATAAAAGTGAGGATTACATCAAACGCCTCATCGGGCTTCCTGGAGACGAAGTAATCGTATCGGATGGCCAGGTGTCCGTGAATGGTCGTATACTAAATGAGCCATATATTGCGGATAACCCCAATTATGAGGGTTCATGGATGGTGCCTGAAAACCAACTGTTTGTATTAGGTGACAACCGTAATAATTCTTCTGATTCCCACCATTGGGGATTTGTCCCCATGAAAGATGTGGTAGGTAAAGCTATTTTCCTCTATTGGCCCTTCGATAGGATTAAAAATTTATCGATACCAGATTTAGTAACTGCTGCTTCGGAAGGAAATTGATATGAAAATTAACGAATTAATAGACCTAGCCAGACAATACCAAAATATTCTTCCAGAAGCTCAAATTCCTGAACTTCCTGTTGGGTGTGAAATTGCCGCTTGGATTGATCATACTATTTTAAAACCAGATGCGAAAGCAGAACAGATTGTTAATATATGCCAGGAAGCAGCCAAATTTGGATTTGCATCAGTCTGTATCAATCCTGTATTTATTCCACTTGCAGTTGAAACACTTAAAGACTCTTCAGTGCCTGTTTGTGCTGTAATCGGGTTTCCTCTCGGCGCAACATCCACATATGCTAAGGTAAAAGAAGCGCATTGGAGTATGAACATGGGTGCAAAGGAGTTGGACATGGTCATTCCCATTGGGCTTCTTAAATCTGGTCAATACCAGGAAGTTTTGTTTGACATTAAGGCTGTTTCAGATAAAGTTCACGCATCAGGTGGCTTGATCAAGGTGATATTTGAGATGGCATATCTAGATCAATTTGAAAAAATATTGACTTGCCTGCTATGCAAAGAAGCCGGAGCTGATTTCGTGAAGACCTCTACTGGTTTTGGACCTTCAGGTGCAACTTTGGAAGATGTCCATCTCATGCGAGCCGTAGTTGGAGATGTCACCCAGATGGGTGTTAAAGCAGCTGGAGGTATCCGAACATATGCGGATGCGATCAATATGATCAAAGCAGGCGCTAATCGCATCGGTGCAAGCGCGGGCGTTAACATTGTATCTGAATCTGAAGGACATAGTTAATTTTATGACAGAGGAATTTAAAGCTATAAGTCAATCATGTGGTCGTTGCCAGGTTGGGCAAAAACACTTGAGACTGGTGACATTCATTACTTCGATCGGGGAAGAGATGATCACCGTTCCAGATTTTCCTGCATGGGTCTGTGACATTTGTGGGCATAGACATTATGATAACCACGCCTTAGCACAATTAGCCTTGGTACTTAATTCTCAGGCAGGTCAGCCTGTTAATTACCCATATCCGCAACCACCCAAAGGCATTTCTTCTAGCCCCACTCCTCCAACAAGTAGTTAAATCCGTTATTACAAAATAATAATCTAGTTGAATAATCTTTGGTATGTTAACAAAGATTTTATTTGACGCAGTCTCTTTAGCGTGCTATTATTAAATTCCAATGGTATCATCTTGGATTTATTTGCACTTTAAAATAGGAGTTAT
>CAZJLN010000002.1:8229-44892 GCA_964546745.1 uncultured Anaerolineaceae bacterium | reverse complement strand
GCCTTTGGGAAGATCAGGGTAAAAATAATTCTTGCGATCAAAGTAGGATGTCATACGAATTTGAGCATGCATGGCTGCGGCAAGGCGCGTCGCTTTCTCAACTGCTGCCTTGTTTAAAACCGGCAGTACCCCGGGCATTCCGCTGCAAACAGGGCAGATGTTACTGTTAGGTAATGCATTCCAGGAATCCGCCTTACAACCACAAAAGATCTTGGTTGAGTTGGATGTGAGTCTCAAGACCAATTACTGCTTCATATTCTGTCATTAGTTACCCTCCAATCCCTGGAGTACTTGTGGTTTTTGCTGGCGCCAAGTTTCTTTTTGCGTTGCTTGTTCAAAGGCATAAGCAAGATTTAACAATAAATCTTCCTTAAAGTCAGACCCCGAGAATTGAATCCCTGTTGGCAAACCCGCTTTATCAAAACCTGCTGGTAAGGTAATGGCGGGTAGTCCGGCATGATTGGCAGGTACTGTCATTTGATCGGCATACTGCATCAGAACTGAATCCCCATACATTTCGTTCATGCGGAAAGCAGTGGTAGGCGTTGTGGGGGTGAGGAGAGCATCCAGGCGGTATGCTCCTTGTTTGTCAAATGCCTTATCAAAGTCACCTCGGATCAGGCTGCGGACGCGCAAGGCACGTTGATAGTATTGAGCACTGTATTGGGCAGAACTGACGTACATTCCCATCAGAATGCGCAATTTGGGTTGTAGCCCAAAGCCTTCTGCGCGTGTGTGGCGATACAATTCGTTCAGGTTTTGGACCTCTTTGGGGGTACAGTAACCATATTTGACGCCATCAAAGCGATGCAAGTTGGAGGCAGCTTCAACACGGCTGATGACAAAATAAGCGGGAATGCCATGGACAGTGTTTGGCATAGGTATATTCTCAACGATCTCTGCACCTAATTTTGCCAAGACCTCCGCAGCATACAAGACTGCATTACGCATCTCTGATTGGATTGGTTCATCCTGAATCAAGCCGGTGGTGAGATCTGGAATGCGAATGCTAAAGTAATCGGGTGAAATACCTATACGCTTTCCCTTAATGGAACCCTCCAAGGAGGATAGGTAGTCTGGGACTGATCGCGTGACACTGGTGCTGTCCTTTGGGTCATGCCCAGCCATGACCTGGAGCATTAAGGCTGTGTCTTTCACCGTTCGGGCAATGGGGCCTGGGCAATCCAATGAGGAGCCGAAGGCAATTAATCCATAGCGTGACACTCTGCCATATGTGGGCTTCATCCCGATGACGCCACTGAAGGCTGCAGGTTGGCGAATGGAGCCACCCGTGTCCGTTCCAATGGAAAGCACGGCTTCATTGGCAGCGACAGATGCTGTGCTGCCGCCTGAGGAGCCACCCGGAACATGATCTGTATTCCAGGGATTGCGGGGACTAGGTTGAAATGCACTAGATTCGGATGAGGAACCATAGGTAAACTCGTCAAGATTGGCTTTCCCAAGCACCAGGGCACCCTGTTCAATCATCTTGGCTACAGGGGTGGCTGTGTATGGGGAATTAAAGTTAGCCAGAATGCGTGAGCCCATGGTGGTGAGTGTATTCTGGACGCAAAAGACATCTTTTACTGACAGGGGAACTCCCGCTAACAAACCAGGATCAATTCCTTTCTGGACCTTGCGGTCTACCTCTTCTGCTTGTTGGTAAGCAAGTTCTTTTGTTAGGGTGATGTAGGCGTGGACCTGATTCTTTTCTTCTTCAGTAATCTGGCCATGATCCAGTTCACCACAGATGCCATCAACCTGGGCAATACGATCGTATGCATCATCCAAAATCTCGGTTGCAGAGAGCTTGCCAGATTTGACCAGGTGAGCAATTTCGTGTGCGGTTTTATCAATAATTGCCATGGTTATTCCAATCCTTCATGGGGAATCTCGGGAACAATGATGTAACGGTCTTCGCTTTGGGGCGATTGTTTAATGATGGCTTCTTCGTTGCCAAAGGGTACCCAGGTGTCAGTGCGTAGAGACGCTTTATCATCTTCCTGATAGGTTATCCCATGCAATGCCATAGGGGTTGATTCATCCAAAGGAATTGCCATCAATTCATGAATAGTTGTTAGCTGCTTGTTCAGTTCAGAGCGTAAGTATTCACTCTGACTTCGGTCTAGCGCGATTGCGGCCAAGTCAACCAACTTCTCAAATATTTCAATCGTGATATGTTCTTGTGTCATATTCTCATCCAATCTGTTCAACCTTAGCTACAGGATTAAATGTCGGACTCAGGGATAAAAAGTTTACACATCCAATCCTGCCTGCCAATTATAGCAAGGATTGCACGATTTAAGGGCTGGTGGACATGCTATAATTTTTTTAACTAAGCTTACCTTGTCAATTTTTAATATGTCTGAAAAAGCATCTGCCTTAAAATCTCGCAATATTGACCTCCAAACATGGTTATTTGTCCTAGCATTGGTCATTTATCTAACCACCAGGTTAGTGGGACTCAGCAAATTTCCAATTTACTTTTTTACAGATGAAGCGATACAGGCAGTTGCAGCCGCGGATTTAGTTGATAACAAATTTCGTGATCCAAATGGGAATTTGTTACCGACTTATTTTGAGAATGGTAGCCAATACAACCTCAGCCTGTCTGTCTACTGGCAAATTTTACCCAACCTGCTCTTTGGAAGGTCAGTTGGTGTAACTCGGGGAGCAGCGGTGATGGGTACGCTGTTGGCAGCAGTCTTTATAGGAATGATATTAAGAGATTTCTTCCGTGTGCGCCATTGGTGGCTAGGTCCTTTGGTGTTGGCAGCGACCCCAACCTGGTTTTTACATTCGCGTACCGCGTTTGAGACCAGCTTAATGGCATCCATGTATGCTGCGTTTGTCTTTTTTTACCTATCTTACCGCCATAAAAATCCCAAACACCTGGTTTATGCCATTGTATTTGGCGCATTGACCTTCTATGCTTACAGTCCTGGACAGGTAGTGATTGTGGTCACATGCATCGGATTGTTCTTTACAGATCTTCGCTACCATTGGCAGCAGCGCAGAATCGTTTTCCCTGCCTTGGCAGTACTGGTAATTTTGACGATACCCTATTTCCGTTTTCAAATGGATCACAGTGGGGAGTTAAGGCATCATTTGCTAATGTTAAATTCGTATTGGGTAAAAGACATCTCATTTTTTGAAAAAATAGGACAATACTTAATTCGGTACTTGAAAGGTTTTAATCCGATCTACTGGTACCTCCCAAATGCCTTTGATCTGATCCGGCATCGCATGAAAGACATGGGGCATTTTTTACTGATTGGGTTTCCCTATACACTGATTGGTGTTGCACTGATGATCAAGTACCTGAATAAATCCGAATATCGCACACTTTTAATCTGCCTATTGGCTTCACCAAGCGGGGCAGCAATCGTGGATGTTGCCATCACTCGTCTGTTGGTCATGGTCATTCCTGCTACCTTGATTACTAGTATGGGCAATGACTGGTTCCTTCAAAACCTGGCAAAATACAGAGTCTCGCTAAAAATATCTGGGGTGTTGACTTTTATGCTTATTACTGCAATGAGTGGATGGCTTTTACATGAGAGCTTGGTACACGGACCAACCTGGTATGACGATTATGGACTCTACGGGATGCAATATGGCGGGGAAGTGCTTTTTGAAGATATTAAGCAAGAATTGGTTGTAGATGAAAACTATCAAATTATTCTGAGTCCATCCTGGGCAAACGGAACGGATGTGATAGCCAGATACTATTTAGGAGATCCACTTCCAATCGAACTGGGTAGTATTGATGGTTATATAAAGCATTATATGCCAATCAAAGAAGATACTGTGTTTATCATGTTGCCCAATGAGTATAACGACATGCAAGAATCTGGTAAGTTCAGCAATATCTTCATTAAAAAAGAACTTCCCTGCCCTGATGGAAGTACTTGTTTCATCTACGTAACGTTTGAGTACATCAAAGGTATTGAAAAGATTTTTGAAGAGGAGTTATTGGAAAGGCAAAAGCTTCAGGAAGGTGAGATCAACTTGTTTGGACAATCGGTTAAGGTGCAGTTTTCCTTATTGGACATTAACGAGATTTCGCAAGCTTTTGATGGAAACAATGACAGCTTAATCCGAACTTTTGAGGTTAATCCCTTACGAATTCTGCTTGAGTTTAAAGAAGCGGTTGAGATTAGGGGCGTAAGTGCAATTGTGGGAGGAGAGAAAACGCGCGTCACGGTTCATGTTCATTCACCTGATGAGACAGATGAGCAAGTTCTGACTCAAGAGGTAGATAATGAAGCGGATTTTCAGACAGTTAATATCGATTTTGGTACCTTCATCCAGGTGGACCGATTGGAAATCGACATTTTTTCAGTGAATGACCCAGAATTATCGCATGTGCACCTTTGGGAAATTAGCTTTAGCCAATAACGACTCAGAGAGTTGCCATAAAAAACGCTGGGTGTATAATTGCCTTACCTGTGCTCACCAAAACAACAGGAAATCTCGAACTATATTGAGGGAACAATGACCGATAAATTATCTTGGATTGATGATGAACTTGAAAACCTTCGGAAGACTGGATTTTACAACAATATACGTACACTCAGTTCTCCCCAGGGGGCCTGGTTGGTTGTGGACGGCAAAAAGGTTTTAAATTTTTGCTCAAACAATTATCTGGGATTAGCTAATCACCCGCGGATGGTAAAAGCTGCGGAAGAAGCGATGAGGAAATATGGGGTGGGACCTGGCGCAGTACGCAGTATTGCAGGTACGATGGACCTTCACCTTGAACTTGAGCGGCGCATGGCAGCTTTTAAACACGTTGAAGCGGCGATTACTTTCCAATCAGGTTTCTCAGCAAACGGCGCTACTATTCCTGCACTGGTAGGTAAGGAAGACGTTATATTTTCAGATGAGCTCAACCATGCCAGCATTATTGACGGTTCACGGCTGTCTGGGGCTAAAATTATTCGTTATGCACATTGTGACCCAGCAAGCCTGGAAGAAATTATTCGCGGAAACCTGGGACAGTTTCGACGTGGGTTAATCATTACCGATGGAGTCTTTAGTATGGATGGTGATTACGCCCCCTTGGATAAACTGGTGGAAGTGGCTGAAGCTTATGGTGTGATGTTGATGGTTGATGATGCCCATGGTGAGGGCGTTTTGGGTGAAGGCGGACGGGGTATTGTAGATCATTTCCGTTTGCACGGAAGAGTAGATGTAGAAGTAGGCACATTCTCCAAGGCGTTTGGTGTGATGGGAGGAGTGGTTGCAGGCAACGCTCGAATTATTGAGTGGTTAAGACAGCGCGGTCGTCCATTCCTATTCTCCTCCGCAGTCACTGTCCCCGATACAGCAGCGTGTATTGCTGCTGTTGACCTGCTGGAAGAGTCTACTGAGTTGGTAGACCGACTATGGGCTAATGCAGCTTACTTCCAAAAGGAAATGCGTCAGCTTGGCTTTGACACTGGCGTGACACAGACACCTATCACCCCGGTTATGTTAGGTGAAGTTCAGTTGGCAAGGGAATTCAGCCGAAAGTTGTTTGAGGAGGGTGTGTTTGCGATGTCTTTGGGGTTCCCCACGGTACCACAGGGGAAAGCACGCATCAGGGTGATGATTTCTGCGACCCATTCAGACGAAGATTTGAACCTGGCATTGGAAGCCTTCCAAAAAGTAGGAAAAGAGTTAGGAGTTGTAGGCTAACGGTCTTTATTGAGATGATGAGCGCCAGAATCCTGGTGCTTTTTATTTTTCTATCATGCGTTTGCGCTTCCATACAAGATATGGGGCAACCAGTTTGCGAATGAAGTACTTGATCGTAATAGGCGAGATCTTCTTACCTCCATCACGATAATGCACTCGTAGCATTTCTGGCCAGCAACGGTCATCCTCGCCAATCGTCTTCGTATCCCCATGCAAGCGAAAACTCGCCCAACATTCAGGTATATATAAGAGAGGTGCCTTTTTGGCAAGGCGCACCCATAGGTCATAATCCATGGCAAAATAAAAGCTGGTATCTAAGGGACCTACCTCTTTCCATAAAGACGCCTTGAAAAACGATGCCTGTTGAGGAATATGAACATAACCTCGTTGGAGTTTTTTTAGATCGGTTTGTGCAGCAGCAAAATCGCCTATCTCCCTGCCTTCGGCATTGATGAAAGTGGCGTCGCCATAGACCATGCCGACTTCAGTGTGGGATTGGAGAGCTCTCACCGCCGCGGAGACTGCACCTGGCAAAAGAATATCATCCGAGTTTAACCACGCAAGAATCTCACCCTGGGCTTTGGCAAAACCTTTGTTGATGGCGTCTGTTTGTCCTTTGTCGGGGAGAGATTCCCAGTGACTCAAACGATGTTGATATTTCTGGATCAATTCAAGGCTGCCATCTGTAGAGCCCCCATCCATCACAATATATTCAATATTTGGATAATCTTGAGAAAGCACAGATTGCATGCAGGCTTCCAGGAAACGGGCTTGATTAAAGGAAGGGGTGATGATGGAAACTAATGGTAAATGTTCAGGTTGGGTTAATGGAATGGAGTTTGTCATGGAAGGTCACCTTCTGGTCGTACAGGCTGTCTCAGATCAAAGATTATATAACGATCTGATTCTTCTAAAATGGTGAAGCCTTGATACAGGATATTCTTCACTTCCGTCTGACGATCCAGTTCTGAGAAGTCAGTGACGAGGAAAAGATCTCGTCCTCCAATGGCTTCAAGGAAAAGCACGTTAACATCAAGCTCCTGCCCACCAAGTTCCCGATAGGTGATATCGCCTAAGGACATCCAATGGATAGTCGGCTTCCAACCCCAATAGGACAGACGAGTGCCATAGTCTTCTGTGAGGGAGACTACGGAATTATCCCCCAGTTTTTCCCCAAGTGATTCCCAAAATTTCGGCTCGTTGTGATACTTCGCATGTTTAAGGGTCATACGCGCATCCCAGAAGTTCAAAGACATCCAAAATATTAGAACTCCTGTGAGGACAGTATAGAAAAGGTTTTTTTTACCTGGAATCTGGTCAATGATCACTCCTGCAAGACCAGTTAAGCCGACCGCAACTGCGGGAACAAATGGAACTTGATAATAATCATGGGTAATGATATGGTACGAGAAGGTCATTCCATACAGAAAGTAACCCAGCCAGACACATAGAAACATGATTCTGCAGGATTTTTTACGGATGAGTACAGTCCCCAGAAGAGCTAAAAGGAATAATTCGATCACAAGGGTTGAATCGATCATGCGTACCCAAGATAGGTAATGAAATGGATCCTTCCATAGATTTGGGAAGAAGCGCAGGCTCATTTGATCCTGGAGAAAGCCATCGATGTACATTCCATATATATGATAGACCGCATAGGGGAGCGCAGTAAGCAAAAGCAACACCCAAACCTTGACATTTCGCAATGCTTTTATGAAGCCTAATTCCGTAAGGATTAGACCCACCCAACCTGGCATGATAAAAAAGAGCGCCGGGGATTTAACGAAAATAGCAAATCCCGCCAGCAGACCGGAGATAATTGTCCACACCCAATTCTTCTTCTCTGCCCACTTGACCATTCCCCACCATGCCCAGATGATCGATGCGGTCATGAGGGATTCAGGTTGGAAAGAGCGGCTGGCATAAAGCGCATAAGGCAGCACCATAAAGTAAGCCAAGCCAGCGATTGCTGCAGAACCTGAAGTGATAAATTTTTCCAGAAGCAGAAAAAGACCGATGCCGCCTAAAATCCAGAACGAAATCGACAATACACGCGGAACACGCAGATCATCAGAGCCAACCAGTTTGTAACCCCAGGCAGTCAATTGCTCCATGATGGGAGGCTCAATCTGACCTTCCGCTTGCATTTGTTCGATAGCGATTTGTTGCTTTTCAGGTGGGGTATCTTTCAGCGATTGATAATACATCCCCCGGGCAATCAGCATAGAACGTAACTGTCGGGTTGGATGAAAATCGAGGGGGGCATCGTCCAAATCGTAGAAGCGTCCAGTGATCCCAAAAAACATAACAACAAGGAATATGATCCATACCCACCATTTAATTCCAGTCATGTTTTTAGGTAAAGCCATTGATCTTTTGGGTGTCATTGTTTACTTGCCTCCCTCGAAGTGAGTTTTTCTTCGATTAAGGTAATTGGTTTTCAAACCTTCTAAACCTAAGGGACTGAGTAGCGCAAATAATATTCGACGCCAGTCTTTCTGAACAGCCGGCGGATATTGCCAAAAACCTTTCCAATAAGCTTTCAGTGCTGCCCCTGGATGATCCCCATCCAGTAAATAGAAGGCATTCAGGCGGTGTGCCCCAGCAAGTATTCTGTGCTTCAGGTTTTGAGCGAATGGCTGAAAACGGGAATCTGATTTCATCCAGTCTGCGATACGAAATGCCTCTTGGCCAAAGCCCTGTGTGTTGATTACGTTTTTTGCGGCTGGGTGGATTCGTGCGGCTGCCCATGACTGTCCCGGAATGTATTTTATTCCTGCAATCAAAGCCATTCGAAGCCATAGATGATGGTCTAATAAATAGTGAAAACCCAGATCGAGTGTACCTGCTTCATTAAGGGTCTTATGTCGCATAAAAACTGCTGGCTGACCTATAATGTTAAAGGTCATTAAATCCGAAAGTCCCCAATCCCCATAAATCATGCGATTGAACACTTTATCTTCGGAGTCAATAGAGTCTACATCGCTGAAAACCAATCCACAATCAGGATTCTCCTGCAATGCCTGGACAGCTGCATTTATGGCTCCAGGTCGATAGATATCATCAGAATTCATCCAGGCGATTATTTCTCCATTTGCTCTTGAGAAGCCTTTATTGATCGCGTCTGCCTGTCCGCGATCTTTCTCAGATATCCAACCAGTTATCACATTCTCATATTTTTTTATAATGTCCACACTGCCATCGGTCGAGCCGCCATCAATGATCCAGTATTCAAGGTTGGGATATTCTTGATTAAGGACAGATAGGATCGTGCGCTCAAGAAAAGCAGCCTGGTTAAAAGAGGGGGTGATGATGGAAACCAGTGGATGCGAGTTCATTGATTATTCGAAAAGACTATCATAAGTAACCTTTGGAAAGATATCAAGCTTACCTCCAACGGTGGCGTCCACAACTTGCCTACCGGCAGATTCGTAAGCTTGGCGTGCCATGCGGTAACCTAATTCGGAAGTCTCCAGGTCTGGCAATTGCCAGCGAAAACCTTTCCCAAAGTATGCACTTGAAAAATGATTGGGATCTTCACCAGTGGAAATGACTGTGGTGTTAGGTGTACCTTTCGATGCGAAGGAATGATCAACTCCGATCAGAATGACCTTGGCAAATCCCATATGAAAGGCTAACTGTAACGCAACATTGGTGACCGTTGCACCTTCCCAAACCCGTCCAGTCACATCTTTTGAGAAATGGGGACCAGTATAGGAGGTGTAGATAAAATGAGTATCATTAGTCATCTGTAGCCATCGACGAGAGCGCCAGGAAAAAAACTTTGGCATTTTGAGTTCCTGCAACTCGGCAGAAGATTGTTCAATCATCAAATCGTTGATGGATACCAAGCAGGATGGGATAAAACCTAACTCTTCAGCCGCTAAGAATATTCGATTAAAACCAAAGGAAAAATCATTATTTAGCCTGCTGAGATCTGTCACTTTCAGACTGGGACCATTGCCAATTAAAAAACACCGTTCACCTTTATGAGAATCCTTGAGTGTGGATAATTTCCTAATCGATTCTCTCCGCCAGGGATGCATATAAGCAGCTGGTAGTTCAGGTAGTCTCTTAATCGAATCATAGACTTTGCCGATCTGGCTGCGCATTTTTGGTGAGAGTGTTTTCTTTAGAATCGCTTTCATATTTGTTATTCAGTGCTCAAACGTGCTGTCGCACCGCCATCGACCACGACTGCTTGTCCAGTCATGAAACTGGATTGGGCGTTATCAGCCAGAAAGTAAATGACACTGGCAATCTCACGAGGATCGCCTACTCTTCCATTTACAGTCTTTTTAGCAAGTGCTGCTAACTGCTCTTCCTCCGTGCCAACAGAAAGGTGTCCGCGATTGAAGCCTGCCCGCAGCATGGGTGTATCAACTGCACCAGGCAACACTGCATTAACACGGATGTTGTCTGGGGCAAACTCGATTGCCATGGCACGAGTAAGGGCTAGCAAGCCGCCTTTGCTGGCAGCATATGCGGCAATATTAGCTGAGGTGGCGATGGCATGTACAGAGGATACATTAACGATGGCACCACCGCCTTCCGATTTTAGAAGTGAGTGTCCCAATTTTGCCCCTAAAAACACTGAGCGTAAGTTGGATGCCATGACCATATCCCATTCATCAGAGGTTGTTTCGATGAGCGGTTTTGAGATTTGATAACCAGCATTATTTATAACAGCGCCTAATGTTGGCACAAATGTGGAGGTTTTTTGATAGATCATCTCAAGATTGGAGGGGATTGAAATGTCAGCTTGAATAAATAAACCATCTGATGGAAACTCAGGATAGCATTCCTTGCGATCCACCCCTATGACAAGCCAACCTTTCTCGTAAAAATATTGGACAGTTGCCTTGCCCACCCCGCCGGCTGCTCCTGTAATCAAGACATTTTTTTTACTTTTATCGACCATTTATTCCTGCTTTCGATAAGATTTTTGTTTAACTCGGTTCTAAAGATTTTAGGAAATCGACAGAATCAACTGGGATTCCTAAACCTTCCAAGAGATTACGGATTGTATTCCAATGAATTCGCTCCCAAAAGAAGGGACTTGAATTAGAGTTGTGCGGTGCAAGCATGACATTATCCATCAGCAAGAGAGGACTATCCAATGGGAGCGGCTCTACTTCAAACACATCCAGGGCAGCACCTCGTATCTTCTGTTCCTGTAAACTTTTAATCAAAGCGTGTTCATCCACGATTGGACCTCGGGCAACATTGATAATCACTGCTTCTGGTTTACAGAATGCAAGTGAATTGGCATTAATCAGGTGATAGGAAGTAGGATTCAATGTGCAGTTTACACTAATGAAATCCGCACGATGCATCAGATCGTGCAGATCTGTCATTTCAACGCCATTTTCAAGTAAAAAGTCAGGAGCAACTTCGATAATATCGTTGCCCAACAACTTCATACCGAAGGCTTTTGCCCGGCGAAGAACTGCTTTTCCGACATTGCCAACACCAATGACACCTAGAGTGCACTCACTTAAGGATTTTCCTGGCAGCTTCTGCCAGTCACCTGCTTTCATGGATTTGTCTAACCAGGGAAGTTGACGGGAAAAAGCCAGCATATATCCCATAACACTTTCTGAGACTGGAACTGTAAAGGCATTGGGTGTGTTACAGACCTTGACTCCTAACCTGGCTGCAGCTTCCTGATCAATCGAATCGATGCCGGTGCCCCATTTTGAAATAACTTTCAACCTGGGAAGACATGCATGGATGACTTCAGCATTATAGCGGTCGTCCCCACAAATTGTGCCATCGAATTGACCGGCATAAGACAAGATGTCTTCGGCTTCAAAACGTTCATAAACTTCAGGGATAATGAGCTTTAAACCAAAATACTCCAGAACAGGCATGAAGCGATGCATATAAGGGATCATGTAAGGGGCTGTGATTAGGACAGTATTCATAGACACTCCAAGGTATGGTTTGATCCTTTATGGTTGGATTATTTGTTGACGTAAAAGTAAATCTGCGACGGTAAAGTCAATTTCTTCATCAATATCCCAAGCTTCATCACGTGGAATTTCAAACATAAATGGGCGTTCGCCAATGCGATTACGGCGGGCTTCCAACGTTTCTCGTGTAAATAAGTAGAGACATGAATTTTCTTCGTAGACTGGGGGGAGGTCTTGCGTACGGAGGAGGATGGATGGATTATGGTTGATGGCCCTGCCAAGCTGATCCCATAAACGCGTTTGCAGGCGGGTGACGCCAAACGCTGAATCGTAGGCAGGAAACTCTTTTATCAGTGCTTGAATAGCTTTTGAGATCGTGTCTGGCTTAAGCAATGGATTCGTGCTGTGTGTTTGCAAATATAGGTCTGCTTGTACCTGTGCAGTGTCATGCATTAAAATCTCATTGGTAGAAACTGTGTCTGCTCTCAGGGATAAAGGTCGTTCAAGTGCAGTAACCTTTGGAAAGGAGTCCCTTAGTCCTTGTAGGATGATGGGGCTGTCTGTATCAACCACAATCTCAGATATTTCTTTTACAGCACTTAGCGTGTTTAGAATATGGTGAAACAAAGGCTTTCCCGCAATTTCCCGATAATTTTTTCCAGGAACACGTACAGAATCATGCCTCATGGGAACCAATGCAACAATTCTTTTTATAATCATAGTGCCTCCTATTTTAATCGCACTAATCCTCTGATACTAAAAAATCACCATTCATTAATAAGCCATCATGAATAGCTCGCATAGTGGGTGAATTCTGTGGAAGAAGTGCTTGGAGATCAAATTGCTTCAACTTGACATAGCCATTCCAAACGTCATCATCTTCTATGAAGTCGCCAAAAGGCAAAGAAGTGCGAAACAACTGATAAAAAAGAAAGCGTCTGGCATTTTCCTGAAAAATTGGAGGGACATCAATATTTGATGAATTGAGTAAATCTTCCACCTTAATGAGGTACTCAGAAGTTGTTTTTGGAAAGAATACTGTGTCTAATTGGGTAAAACGAGCCTTGCCTGCGCACAGTACCGGCTTTCCCATGATCGAGGCTTCCAGTCCAATGGTGGAGTTGTAGATCATGATGAACTTGGCGCGTTGGATCATCTCGTAAGAGCTAAAAAATTCATCCGGTCTTACAAAAATGACATTATGTAATTTGGTGAGATGTTTCTTTTGTACCCAATCTGCTACACTTTCCTCGCTAGCTTTTCCTTGGCGTGCTTCATCAGGGTGCGCACGAAAAATGAACAAGGTGTCGGTGTGTCTTTTTGCGATTAGAGCAACCTGATCCAGCCACTCAAACATATCTGTGAATATTATATTTGCATGCGGTTGACTGGTGTCGAAGATCACATTGGTAAAAACCGGTACTATTTGCTTGAAATTGTTGGCTTTTTTGAGAAAGTTTGAATCTAGACTGCTTATTTCACGCCAAAACTGAAGACCTGCCATTGTGAACTTCCCGTTAAATCGTTTTTCCAGATATGCATCTAATTTAGCGTTTTGCTCTTCATTTAATTGGAAATCATCTGGGATGGTAACGGGATAGGCAGTGGCTTCTCCTTGGGTAAAAAATCCGCTGAAGGGGGTCATGCCGACTTCATGGCTGAATGAGGGGATACCATGTTGCGAGGCCACCCAACGGACGACCGCTTCAGGATACATCATGCCGTTAAATACAAGTACACAACGTGGATAAGTCTCTTTAATCAATCTCTCAAACGCTGATTTGATCGACCATGCAGATCGTATGTACCCTTTTAGTATTTCAAGTGTTTTTGTTTCTTCCAATAAGTTATTTCTGCGCATGATCCATCGAATGGATGGTAAAACAAGGTTACCCAATGGTACCTCTTCATATTTAAAATTGAGCAGATCATTAACACTTTTTCCCTCAATCGCCTGGCTTAATAGAAGGTCGTGTTCATATCTAAACCAATTTACATTCATGTTATTAAACATGGAGCCGGATTGGTTAACACATTCAGAACAAGGCGGCTTTTGCTGGGTATCTTTACGATTTGTGCCAAGAACACAAGGAGAAAGCCCTTCTTGGCAAACAAAATGACGAACCGGGATACCCTGTAATTGCAGAGACCAAGAAGTCAGCAAGCTAAAAGCTGCGTTTAAACTAATTCCTCTAAGCCTTGTGGAAGCGTTAAAAATAACAACAGGCAGCTGGGCATTTACCTTTCTAAACACAGCAACCTTTTTTGAGTTGCGTTTAACTTGATAATTAATTTGAATGTGACGGATTCTAGCAATTGCCAGCTTTTGTATCCGATTCAAACGATTGATCACTCAGCTCCTATTCAGAAAATCGCCGTAGTTTGTTTAATGAAGATTGCTCACTTTCATAAACACGTTTGATACCATCACCCAATGACAATTCAGTGGTACGAATGTATTTGACCAGTTTCTCAATACCCTGGGGTTCCACAGATGCAGATTGATCACTTCCCCACATCGCACGGTCGAGGGTAACATGACGTTCCACCAAGCATGCACCTAAAGTGACGGCAACGGCAGAAGGCACTAAACCGACCTCATGACCGGAATAACCAATCGGCACATTGAACATCTCGTGCAAAGTTTGAATCATGCGTAAGTTGAGCTCATAGTAGGGACAAGGATAGCTGCTAGTTGTATGAGTAAGGATCAAGTTATCTTCACCGACAATCTTAACGGCTTCTTTGATCTCCTCAAGCGTGGACATACCTGTAGATAAAATAATAGGCTTTCCGGTTTTTTTGTAGGCACGTAAGAGTTCATGATCCGTGATCAAAGCTGAAGGAACTTTGTGCGCAGGCGGATTAAATGCCTCAATAAAATGTACAGAAGGCACATCCCATGAGGATGCAAACCAATCAATTCCAATCTTACGGCAGTGACTGTCAATCTCTTCATACTCAGCCTGGTCAAATTCCACTTTATAGCGATAATCCAAATAACTGATGTAACCCCAAGGCGTTTCGCGCATTTGATCGCGTTGATGCTCAGGGACACATAAATCAGGGGTGCGTTTCTGGAATTTGACCGCGTCTACACCTCCATGCTTAGCAGCATTGGTTAATTGTTTAGCAATGTCAACACTACCATTATGGTTTATACCAATTTCTGCCACAATATAAACTGGATGTCCATCCCCTACCCAACGATTTCCAATCTTTATCTCACGATTCATATATTTGCTCCTTCTACCTATCATTAATTAGCCAGAAAACTACCAATCAATTGCATATCACACTGCTCTGTGCATTTAATGTCTGGGGTTAGATTGAAATGATCGTTGCGGAATTTGCGATATTTTTCACCATTCCATATGTCATATAAAGACTCATGCCGGACATCACCAAGAATAATCTCATTATTGAAATCTTCTACACACTCCGCACATTCTCCGTTTGATTTGACTGTCATTGATGACCAGGGAAATTGGCAAAATTCTAACCAATGGATGGACTGGGTCTGCTGCTTATTATCCTCATACCATTGTTGATCCTGGCTTTTCAGATAGACATAGACATCACAGCCTTTAAAGGCTTCTTTGAGCCTTTCAAATTCATCTCGTTGCCAGGGTTTATTGAGATTGATCATGGTTATGACAATGGTGGTTTTGTAATTACGCTGAGCTTTGAGGTCTAGCAACTTCAGGATATCTTTGTATGATTGTGTGAAGTTTGAGGCTTGACCACGCACTTCTTTGTGACGCAAATCATCAACGCTCTCAATTGAATATTTCACATACCCCAATCCATTTTCAAATGTCTCAATGGTGCGGTCCAGATTGATATTGGCAGGATTGCATGAAAAGTAGCTTTCGAGTCCGCGCTCTGTCATCCATTTTACATATTGGGGCATGTTCTTGTCCAATAAAGGATCGCCATAACCATGTAAAACGATCACCCGAGGGATGACATAGAGGAAATAGTGATTTTCACTCATCTCATCTTTGTGAATCCCATAACTGCGTACCGCAAAATCTTCCCATCGATTCAGCTGCTCAGCCGTGAATGGTGAAAGTTGATCGATAACCTTCTTAAATAATTCTGGCTGCATCGTTTCCACAGGTCGGGTCATCATGGTTGTTCGAGGGCACATCTCACAGCGCATATTGCAGGCATTTGTGGTTTCAATGTTATATACAACTGGATTTGGACTGCGGTATGATTCTAGTTTTTCAACCAAAAATTCACGGGGAAACTTTTCTCCACCCATGATACGCTTTTTTAGATCAAAAACTTTCATGTAAAATTCTATATCGAACATCTATATCTCCAAAATATTTTTCATTGTTATTAATTTAGGCATCCAACTCTGAATGAGAGAGTATCATATCACAAAGCTCACGAATTGCACCATGCCCGCCTTTGTGAGTTAGAACAAGATCAGCTCTTCTAATCACTTCAGGATAAGCGTCTACCGGAGCAATTGTGAAGCCAGCCACATCAAAAACTGAAAGATCATTGACGTCGTTGCCTACATAAATGACTGAGGCTGGATCTATTTCCTTTTCCTGAATATAGTCTCGTAAGATTTGGCTTTTATCTTTTACCGACTGAACCACTGGAATCTTCAGTTTTTTACATCGTGCATCTACGACTGGATTCGTTTCGGAGGAGATTACGATGAAGTGAATCTCTGTTAATTCCCTGATCATGCGGATTCCCAATCCATCAGAGCGACTTGCAGCCACCGATTCTTCACCATCCTGATTGACCCATACCCGATCATCCGTTAACACCCCATCAAAATCCATCGCAATTAAGCTGATTTTGCTTGGGAATTGACGCCTCTTGCTGGCTGGATCAGTAAAGTCAAGATTGCCTTGTTTTACTAACTGTTCAGAAACCTTCCAATCTGCAGGCACATCAATATCAACGGTGTAACTTGGGTCAATGATCAAGGGGTATATCACATCTCCAGTCAGTGAGGATTTCTCTAAAATTGTTTTAGTGCGAATTGCATCAATGTGCCCTGTTTGCCAATAGACGTCAGGAAGAATCTGGCGAGGTGCGTTGTAAGCTTCTTTGATCCCTTCCACTCCAACTAGGGGAATCATCTGTCCTGTTTCTGAGTTTAGAGTCCACATCTTAAATGGGTTTTGTGCAGCACTGACCACTCCTCTGACGCAATCGGCATCAGGGTGATCAATAAGCAGATGAACAGCTTTATCAATACAATCTTTTGGACGCACAGGAGAGGTTGGCCTTAGCTGCACCACCACATCTGGCTGATAACCCTCATTTTCTGCCAGCCAATCCAATACATGACGGACCACAGGATAGTCCGGGGTATTATCCTGTGAATGTTCGGGTGGACGGAAAAATGGAACTTCAGCTCCCCACTGTCGTGAAATAGCTGCAATTTCCGAGTCATCAGTTGAGACAATGATTCGGGTCGTTAATGCCGATTGTTTTGCAGCAACAATGCTATAAGCAATCAGGGGATAACCGGCAAAATCCTTGATGTTTTTACGTGGAATACCTTTAGAGCCACCGCGTGCAGGAATGATCACCAGTACTTCCAGTTGTTTTACCATGCTGTCCAACCTCCATCAACAATCAGATTTGATCCCGTCATATAAGATGAAGCATCTGATGCTAGAAAAACCAAAGCAGCATTCATTTCATCGACCTCTGCCATTCTGCCAAGGATGGTTCTGGCTGAATAGTTGTTCGCAAATGTTTCATCATGTTGATTATAAATTCCTCCTGGGGTCAAGGCATTTACACGCATTTTTGTCCCGGCATAATAAGCTGCCAGGTATTTTGTAAATCCCAGAACACCGGCTTTTGTCACTGAATAATCAACTGGTTTATACTGCTTCTTTCCTTCTACATTTGGATAGATGGATTGATCAGGACCTGTCAAACCATAAATAGAGCAGATATTGATGATTACGCCTTGTTCCTGTTTTAACATTTGTTTAGCTGCCGCTTGGCTGGCTAGAAATACGCCAGTAAGATTGACATTGAGAGATGCCTGCCAAGCAGATAAGGGATATTCTTCAAAAGAGTTCGAGAAAACTTCCTTAGAGTGTGAAGAGTCAAATTTGGGATCTAAAGCAGCACTGTTTACCAGGATATCGAGGCTGCCATATTCTGATACAACAAAATCTACCATGGCATCGACTGATTTTGGGTCAGTTACATCCACTTGACATGCTTTTGCTGTCCAACCTTCCTCAATAATCATTTGAGCCTGATGATTGGCGTGGGTTAAGTTAACATCAGCCACAACCACATTTGCACCAGCTTGAGCAAGGGACTTACAGAATTGCTTACCTAATAAGCCTGCTCCACCTGTTACTACAGCTGTTTTTCCATTTAATATAAATTTATCTAATATGTTTTTCTTCATTTTTGATTATCAAATATAACTTGCATGTTTTGGCTGGCTGCAGATTGATAAACACCAAGGGTTATTTTAAGGGCTTCTATCCCGTCTTCTAGGGAGCAATAGGAGTTTGTTTCATTACCTTTTACCAAATTTACAAAATGCCGCATTTCTTCAAGATAGAGATCATTGCGTTCAAAATTATCCGGAAGAGTGATCTTTTGAATGGTTCCATCAATCCCATTGGTGACAGTTGCACAACCAGTGATGTAATCCCAATGGATAATGCCCTGGGAAAAAATAATTTCAAACCAGTGTGATGCTGGCTGTTGAAAATAATCCAAGTGAACTGAACCTAAACATCCGTTGTCAAAATGAAGGATTGCTTCAACATGGTCTTCTACATCAAGGTCGAGATCACTTGTTTTGGCGGTTACCGCTGAAAGTGAAGTTACATCTCCGATCAACCAGCGAAGATAGTCAAATGGATGAGAAAGAGTGAGGGCGACCCCTCCTCCCAAACTCGCTTGAGCTGCATAGCTTTTGCGATAATCTTCCCATGGGTGCCAATTTGGTAAGTACTCTCCCCAATGAGCATGCACTGACAGAGGTCTGCCTAACTCACCTGAATCCAATATTGACTTTATTCTTATCAAAACTGGATGGAAACGAAAGTGAAAACCAACTAAGGTTTTTTTACCTTTGGTTTCCATGATTTTTTTGAGTTGATCGATTTTATTCAGGTTGTGAGAAATTGGTTTTTCAAGCAAGAGGTGGCAACCGGCTTCAGCTGCTGGAATGGCAACATCAAGGTGTTTTGAGGTTGGGTTTGAGATGATGACGGCATCTGGGTACCACGCAAGTGCATCGTCCAGGTCAGTTGTCACTGGAATCTCAGAAAAATCTGACTCTGGTAAAGTGCTGTGATGTGTGCGATATAGAAGAATGTCATTTTCACCCAAGGACATTAAATTACGAAGGTGTCTACGTCCTATTGAACCCAATCCGGCAATCAAGTATTTCATGATTACTTACCTCTTTCGCCGGAGTCATTAAGAAATTTATATAGATAATTGACAATAAACTGAATGGTATTTCGAAAAATTCGATTATTGAGAAGTTTTACTTTTAACCCAGTAGGTTGTTTCGAAATAACTGCATGTACATTTTCTATGCCATGCGCCTTGGCAATGGTAGCCATCTCATCATTAATCGCATTGCCCAATAGCATCATCGTTTGTGGAAAGGTGCACAGGCGTAAATAACTCTTTTGGTCCATCAAATCGTCCATTTCAACCATGCGGCCCATCAAACGGTTGCTCCAACCATCTGGAAGCATTTCCTCTAAAATGGGAAACATAACGCTTTTACGAGAAACAAACTGAAAGTGATGGGCAGACACCCATGCTTCCAAGCCTTTATACCCAACAATCACATCCTCCACACCAGCGATCTCGCTTTGATAACGCTCAATGGTCCTGCCAGAATTGTCCATATATTCCTGCTCCCATTTTGTAGGGATTAGGTTACCTCTGCGAACAGATTCCGCCCCATTTTTTGCAAATTCTAAGGTGGATTCAGAACTCATGACAACACGTTGTTTAATATAAAAGCCAGTTACAGCACCAACATTGGGAAAAGTATCAAGAACTTCTAGATGAGCTTCAAGCCATCCTGGCATGTGATAAACGTCATCATCTGTATAGGCAACAACCTCACCGGGAGCTTCTCTAAAAATACGATATAACGCATTTAATTTTCCAATATTGTTTTTAGAGAGAGTGAGATGGTCAATTTTCCCTGAATGAAACAGATCTATCAGATAATCAACCATTTCCTGACAGCTGCCATTATCAAATACCAGCAAATTAAATGGCATGGAAGTGTTATTAAGGATGCTTTCAATGGTTAAGCGAGTCACCTCCATGCGATTCTCAAAGTACCCTACTTTGGATGGCGCATAAACCAAAACTGCTACTGTTACCCGTGCGGGCTCAAACGACAATTTTTTGGAGCGTGAAGGATTAGTACCTATTCGAGGCATAATTATCTATCCATACTCCTTTGGTTGTTGGTAAAACGCTTTCTTAAGTTGGCATATGCACCGCGAGGATGAAAAATCATGTTTGAGATAGCAGAGAAGAATTTTGAGTGTAAAGTGACCAGTGGAAAAATTTCAACTTCTCGCCAGAAATGCTTCCAGGTACATTTAGATCTTTTGACCCTTTCATCAAACATGAAATTGGCATCATCAAGGGTAAATACCGTCTGTTTTCCTCCTGCCAGTCGCACATTTTCATCTGTTTCTGGCAAGCGATAATGTGGCTTACCTTCAGGTAAATGGGAATAGTCATGATTTTGATGAATGATCTGAATGGATCTGGTGGCATCAATTACTGGCCAATGTTCCTTGCGAGCATGGTAGATCATCCAGTTATCCCATCCAGCCCGTCCTACGGCAAAGGCTGGAATGCTTTCAAAACAAGATCTTGGATAAATAAAATAGTCACTACCTGCTTTTGGATGCAGTGATCCATGCTTATCCAATTCAGATTTGAGTGCTAACTCCCATCCATTTTCAAATGATAGTAAATTCTTTACATCCAAATCCCAACGCTGACCAACAACCAGGAATTTTTCTTTTGATTTGGCAATGGCTCTAATGATTTCAATCATGTCAGGAAGAATAATTATATCTGCGTTGATATAAGCCAAAAATGGGCTGTTGTTAAGAGAAAGGGCAAGCTCAAAAATGGAATCTAATAAGGGAGTCCCAGATGAATTCGTTTTTACCTCTGGAAAATGACGAATGCCATATTCCCTAGCTACTGAATCCATCCCCACTTCGTTCCCTATTAGTACAATCTCCACCTGATTACCCAATTCCAACCAAGATCGTAAAGCGTTGCGTTGAATTACATCAATATGAGGGTTAGTAAAAGGTTTTGGAGCTGTAAAAAGTGTCAGGTACTTCATTTAAATTCTCACTACTCAGCCGTAATAGGAAGCCAAGCCACGTTGGGCAATAGTTTTTGAACAATTCGACGATAAAGCATCGAGATTTTTCGCTTTTCTTTTACACCCTTCTCGGGGAGAACGGCATTGGCTGACGGGATTTCTGCTGGGGTAGCTAGTATTGATAGGTAAAGATTCAATATTTTTGATCTGGGGAAACCGTGTTTTTCCTGATGAATTATTCGAAAACCTGATATTTTGAGCATCTCACGAAGAGAATGGGGGGTATAACAAGTTATATGAGCTAACTCATAACTATCATGCGCATAAAAATTTGGTACTTCGATCAATAAGTACCCGTTTTTTGTCAAAAGAGATTCTCTCAAGGTCTTTAGGATTTCAACAGGATTCGGTAAATGCTCAAGAACATGCATCAAAGTAATAAGATCAAAAAGTTCCGGCTTTGAATCCAAGAGATCCTGTAAAGAAGAGAACATGTTAATGTCTTTATCAAGGGCAAATTGTCTATAAGAATTACCTGGCTCTACACCTAATGTGTAAGCTGAATAATACGAGCTTAGGGTCTCTAACAAGATACCTGCTGATGCACCTATGTCTAAGATTCGCGGAGCACTTTTTACGCCAAGTCTCTTCAAGCGTGCTGCCTGATCTTGTGCGCGTTGTTTTTGAATCGACAAATCCTTTGTGGTAGGTGCTTCATCGGCTTGATATACCTTGCGATAAGTTTCCTGGTAAAAACAAGTGTTTGAAACGTCAGGATTGGTTTGATAGACCAGACCGCAATTGCTGCATTGATAATAGACTAAAGGAATATTAAAGGATGTCACCTTCTCAAATATCTTTTTCTGGTTAGTCTGACATAGCGGACAGGTATTTTGATCGATCATAAGGGTCTCTACCAATAGCTAAAAAGATTCTATCATGTCTCTCACTCACCCAACTCAGCGGTTGAGATTCGTTCATCGACATCCATGAAGGATTTATGTTTTACGGATGATGTGATTTCCTGCCATTCTGGGTGTTTCTCACTCTGATACAGTAATTCTGCCAATGTAAAGCCATCTTCATTGTTAAATGTTTTGAATATCTCTCTGATTAGCTTCAGGTCTTCTGGATTATCAACCGTCCAACGCAAATGACCATAACATGGTTCCAAATCAACCAGTAAGGTTCTAAACCGACCAGGTTGATCGTAAAGATAAGGCATGACATGCTCGCGTTCATATTTTGCTGCGGCATTTTTCCATGCTTTTTCAAGTGAAGCAAATGAGCAGACTTCTGTATCCATACCAATGGGTGTAGTGCGAACGAAAGGAGGGGGAAGGCGATTTGCTGCAAAATCCACATCAGCATTGAGAAATGCGTTTACGGTTCTGTCTATTTCTTCAGGGGCAATTACAGGGCAGTCAGCCGTGATCCTTACTATCGTGTTAGCCTGAAATAATTTGGCGGCTTGATAGTAACGATCAAGAACATCAAAGAGATTACCGCGAAAACAAGGGAATCCTCGTTGTTGACAGAATTCCGCAATGGGGTCATCACTGATGTCGGTTGTGGTAGCAACTAGCACTTGATCAATAGTCTGCGCCCTGCGTACTCGCGTAACGACCCGCGCCAACATAGTCTGTCCACCTATATCCTGTAATACCTTACCAGGTAGGCGTGAGGAGCTCATCCGTCCTTGAACAATGGCGATAATCGGCCTACGACTTTCGGGTATGATCAAAATTAATCCTCCAGGGGAATTGAAATAATTTTGAACGTCTTCACACTTTCCTCAAAACCTGAAAGCTGGAAAGGCATTTGCTCTGGGGTGGTGATAAAAAAGATAAGCCACATCATTGATTGATCTTTGACTGCGTAGATGGCTTCGCCAGATGATTTTTGTGACAAAGTCAGACGAACCACATCATGATCACCCAGTTTTAACTTTTCAGTATCAAATTTATCTTCTGGAATACTAAAAAGGGACTCAATGGTAGATGTGATTAATCCCAGGGGTATGTTTGCCATGATTTTATTTTTTACAATTAGCAGCCTTGTCGAATCTGATTCCGTAGCGTCTCCATCAACTGCCCAGAAGACAGCATTTTTTAATAGGTCTTCAATCAAATTTTCAACAGAAACTCCAACACTGGAATCATCAAAGAATTCTAAAGCTGATCTTATGGCTGGAATATCAGTGCGAATATCTCTTATTGTATAGGTGTCAGGAAGCATGATTTCAATAATACCGTTATTGTATAGTGCCTGACCTGGTGGTAGAGTAAACGTAGATTCCTCATCTTGGTTAAAAAAGGGTAATTTGCACGCCAAAATCGGCAAAATAAAAACGAATAACAAAGTCCAATAGATCCATTTATTTCGATGCATGATAATCTCCCAACATCATTTTATAAGCTGCAGGTAGCTTCTGAAAGTTTACTTCCCAGTTAGCATCTCTCTCGATCATTTTCCGAGCCTCATAACCTAAAGCGTTAAGATTAGATGCCTTTGAAGATTCAATAATCAAGTTTGCTAAACCTTCAATATCATTATCCTTAAAGATCCATCCATGAGCTCCTTGTTCTATCCATTCACAATTACCCGGTATATCCGAGACAATTGAAGCGCGTTGACATGCCATAGCTTCCAATAACGAAACAGAGGAACCATCCACATGTGCTGGAGAGACATATACATCTGCAGCACAATAGAATCCGGGAAGCTCTTGCAGTGTTACCCTGCCTCCAAAATGGACGCGATCCAGACAAGCACCTTCTTTTAGAATACTGGTGATCTTATGAGCTTGGGAGCCATCCCCAAGGATTAAAAGACGCAATCTTAATTCCTGTTTGCTAGCGATCACAAAAGCTTTAGCCAAAATATCCATGCCATATTGAGGTTCCCAAGAACGCAATCCTAGCACAACAAATTTATCCTCCCAGCTCAGTTCCTTGCGGATTTTTCTTGCTTGGTCAAATCCATTTTCGATGGAAAAGTGATCAAGATCGACACCCCAGGGAAATAAAACAACTTTATCTGATGAATATCTAAATTCCCTGGCTTTGTGTATGACCGCTTTGCAATCTGCAGCAAACCAATCACTGCGTTTTAGAGTATACGCTGTAATCCATTTTTGCAATCTGCTTTTATAAGCATCCCGCATCATGTCAAAACCCCAGGACATAGTCAATAAAGGATGCACACCTGTCAGTGCTGCCAAAAAAGCTACATCCTGAACAGGTCCAGCATGAACAACATCTGGCTTAATTTGATCAATTGCCTTTTTAAAGTGTGGTAATTTTCTGAATATTTCTATGAGATTGCATTTGCCATCACAGTTATTCCACTCGACCTCATTTACACCAGCAGGTGTATTGGGCTTTTTACCGCTTTTTATCAGGCGTAAAGCGTAAATTTCATTGCCAGTCTCTGCCAACGCTTTCAGGAAACGATGATCGTGTGGGGAATCTGAACGGGTACAATAGAGAATTCGCATAATATGATCCAGTACTTTTTATATCTAACCTTTTCCTAAATCTGTCCAGCTTAATTCCTGACCTACCATCAGATCATGTAATGCTTTTGTACCAAGAACTTCATCAATTTCATAGGGCATAATCGCGCCTTCTGTTGCAGGTCTGAGCACATCGATCATATCCCTGGTAAATATTTGTCCAGCTTGAATATCACAGGCAGCTCTCAAGCAGCGTCTTTGAATAACGACTGTTTGTTTTTCATTGTCAGCCACAAATTTCTCACCAGAACCCATAGCACGCTCTAATTGGCGGGTGCTTTCAACCATTTCAACCCAAGCATTTGGATTCATAGCAAATGGATGATCAGGTCCCTCTCGATCATTATCATCTGTAAAATGTTTCTCGATCACGCGCGCGCCAAGGGTCACAGCACCTAACACGGTGGCATGACCATGTGTATGATCTGATAAACCTAAGATGAGGTCTGGGTACATGTTATGAAAAGTCTTTAAAACATTTAGATGGATATGGTCGAAATTCGCCGGGTCGGCTGTGTAATTTGTATTGCATTGCATTAAAATCATAGCGGGATTGATTTTTAAAATGGCATGAACTGCTCGCTGAACATCGCCAATATTTGAAGCTCCTGTGGCTAGGAGGACAGGCTTTCCTTTTCGGGCTATATATTCACAAGCTTCAATCCAGGTGATATCACCAGAACCAATTTTATATGCAGGTACAAATGGATCCAGCATATCAATGGCATCAAAATCATAAGGGGATGAAAAATAATCTATGCCTACTTCATCACAAGCTTCCTTCAAGATTGGTGTCCATTCAAAAGGGATGGAGGCGCTGTCATAGACTTCCACGACCGATTTCTTCCATTTGGCTTGATGTGAGACCTGGGCATTCATATGTGTAAAGCCATAATCTGAGACAATTTTGGTCGCACGGAAATTTTGAAATTTTGCCGCATCCGCGCCACATTCTTTTGCCAATCGAACAAGCATCTTTGCTCTTTCAAGATTTCCATCATGATTGGCAGCAATATCTGCAATGAAATAGGTCGGATGACCTGTTCCGATCCAATGATTACCAATTTTAATTTCCATTTTTTCTCCAATAATTACATGAATTTACAGAAATGATCGTAGGATATTGGGCAATCCTGCTAACCAAGAATCATAAAAGGCTTCTAAGGATTCAGCCTGGTTTGGAAGTTTTTTGCCCAAAGCTTGTTGTAATTTTTCTGGGGACAAAGTGAGATTTAATGAGCGTACAGCTTGGAGATCGCTCTCTTTTACAGATTTAGGGGAAATTAGGCTCGGGTTAAAGTTGAATCTCTTAGCAATGGATAAACCAAATTCATATTTTGAAATGGTTTGGGGGCTTATAACATGGTAAAGCCCAGATAGATTTGAATTGATCATATCCAACAAAATTTTAGATAAATGCTCCACATACAATGGACAGAAGAAGACATCCGTGAAACCGTTCATTGGAAGGCCTGCTTGTAACCGGTTAAAAAAGAACTCTGCCAGACTACGCTGTCCGGACAAACTCCAACCAAAGAAATTAACACGTGCGATTATTGCATCAGGATTTGCTTCTTCCACTGCCCACTCGCCTGCAAGCTTGCTCTTGGCATAAACATTGTTTGGCTCAGGGGTGTCAGTTTCTACGTAATTTCCCTTTACACCATTAAAAACCGCATCAGTAGAGATGTAAATCAGCTTGATATTATGACGGGTTGCCAAACTGGCAATTTCCCCAGAAGCCAATGTGTTGATGCGATAAGCCATATCGGGGTTCGACTCAGCCTCTTCTAGGTTAGCCACTGCAGCACAATGGATGATGGCATCGGGGTGTATTGAATCAATTTTGTCTGAAATTAAGGAGGTATCTAGTAAGTCAACTGTGTCAACTTTAAATGGTGTATGCGAAAGTAATCTAGAATTGACCCAACCAAACACTTCGTGACCACTTTTGTGAGCGATCCATGAAAGGTTAAGACCTAACAGTCCGCTGGTGCCAGTTACTAATAAACGCATCTTAATTCCTAATCTGTAAAGCCTACTTCTTCAAAGGGTGCAATGATTTTCTGGATTTGTTTTACATCCAACCATTGGGAGTTTGCATTACTGATGTAAGTAAATCCATCCGGGAGCGTTTTTCCCAATTTCTCCCAGGCATATCCGAACCACATGGCGGCAGCCGGTTGAACAACATACATGTCATCTAGTTCTACTGTGGTACGGGCTTCATCCTCTGATATCAGTACTTCATGCAGTTTTTCGCCTGGACGGATGCCAATAATCTCTACATCAGCATCTGGTGCAATGGCTTTTGCCAGGTCGAACATTGACATACTTGGGATTTTTGGCACAAAAACTTCCCCTCCTTGCATTTGCTCTACACAGCGGATCACAAATCGAACACCCTGCTCAAGTGAAATCCAAAATCGGGTCATTCTTTCATCAGTAATGGTTATTTTTCCTGTAGGACGCTGTTTGAGGAACAGGGGTACGACACTGCCTCGCGATCCGACCACATTGCCATAACGGACACAACTGATTCGAGTTTTTCGCCCACCTGCATAAGCATTACTTTGGATTAGGAGTTTTTCTGCTGCCAGTTTCGTTGCACCATAGAGGTTAACTGGATTGACAGCTTTATCGGTACTGAGCGCCAGAACTTTTTCGACCCCATTCTCTAAAGCAGCATCAACGACGTTACTTGAACCCATAATATTTGTTTTGATGGCTTCCATCGGATTATATTCACAAGCGGGAACCTGCTTGAGTGCGGCTGCATGAATGACAATATCGACACCATACAAAGCCCTGAACATGCGCTCCCTATCGCGGACATCACCAATAAAATAGCGAATGCTAGGATGGTTAAAGCCACTGACACGCATTTCATGTTGTTTTAATTCATCACGGCTGAAAACAATCACTTTTGCAGGATGATATTCATTCAGTAATATTTCAATGAATTTCTTTCCAAATGAACCGGTACCGCCGGTTACAAGTACAACTTTGTTAGTCCAATCCATTTCACACTCCTATCGTGCAAAAAATTTCATGCTTGTCGTAAAGGCTTCTCAATGACAATAATGGGATATTGTCCGTTTTCTCCAAAAAACCTGGGGAACCATTCTTCTAAGCGATATAATACTTTTAACCAAAATTTTCCAGCAAATTCTGGGTGAATTACAGCGCGGAGGAATTTTACGGAAACACTTCTCCAGACAAAAATCTTGAGTGGTAGATTTCCATCCAATTCCTTTTTGAGCCATGTTGCGGATGTTTTCAAAACAAAAGTACCAGCCGGAGCAGTATTACCCTTTGAAAGAGAAGCGACGCTAGCTTTATTGAGAGTATCACTTCCTTTTATGTATTCTGTTTTTCCAACATCAACTTTTTTCTTTAACCTGGTTGCAATTTTGATAAAGAAATTCATCACTTTATTTAGTGGAACATAGGACCACCCATCCACTGTTGCCATATTCTTTCCAGGTTTTAAAAGTCTAAATAGACCAAGATAAACACCAACCTTTGCTTCTATAGGCACATGATGGATTGTGTGTAGCGATACGATCCCATCAAAGGCTTCTGCCTTGAAAGGCAACTGAGTTATATCTGCGACTACACACAAGCCTTTATCCCCCAACCTTTTCTGAGCATCTTTTAATGCCACATGGGAGAGATCCATACATACTCTAAAGTCATAGTTTTCTGAATAACTCAAATACTCGTCATATTGAACAGGTCCTGAGCCCGCATCCAAAAGATAATCTCCCGATGGAGCAAGGTGTCGTTTTACGCGCATGTGGCAACGATGAATGTATTCGCTGGAAACAGGCCGTAAATCTTCATATTGTGCATTTTGGTAAAAGCCTTCAGCCTGTTTTTGCCAGCCAACTTTGTCATAAAACTGGCGGACCTCATTTTGGACGTCTTGAGGTGTCATTTCTGGATCCCTTCTCCTAGGTTTCTTTTAGACCAATCCAAATTTTCGCCAGATAAATAACGGAAAGTATCACCATAGAGTGCTTCGCCTTCGTTGCTGAGCACAAAAGCCAAATCCCTTTGTGCATAATCCTGTGCCGCCGAAAGGACATGCCAGGGAAATGGAAGAGGATATTCAAAGAAGAATAAATAGGCATATCTGTAAGCCAATTCTAACTGTTCATCGTTTAAACGAAATTTGGAAGGGTTTATCAGAATCTTTTCCAAGATTGAAAAATAATCCGGATAGGATACTGGATCGTGCGTAAAGCCGCGTTCCCGATAATGCGCTTTGCCAGCCACCACTACAGGTAGTCCTGACATTGCCATTTCGAGCCCCACTGTGGTTGTGTAAACCAAACCAAGATCGGCAATTGCAACCACATCGTATGTATTGATTTTTTCACGCGGACCTATCAAATGAATATGCTCGGGCAGCTTATCAACTGCATTTTTGGCAATGTCTGCCATTGAAGTTCCCGAAGTTAGTACTTCACCAGGATGAATACGGATAATTAGCTGTACGTCAGATTTTTGGCTGAAGAATTGAACGGTTTTTTCCAACCATTCTGCCATTGTTGTGCTGAAAACCTGGCGACCTAATGTAAGACTATCACCTAACACATTCGTGGCAATAATTGCAATAGGACGATCATCCAATCCGAGAGTTTCACGAATTTTTGAGGTTCCCTTTGAAGGCTCTTTTTGCCAGCGCCGAGTGAGTTTTCCCCAAAGTTCCGCGTTTTTTCGAGCCGAGAACATCTGATTGAGTCGGTTTTGATTTTCTTCAGTGAGCGGTCTGTTGCTAAGCCCTGCCCACATCTTACTGGTATCATGGCGCATAATCTCATCATTTTGCGCTAACCAAATGCGTTCTGCTTGATCACCGAATTCAAATGTGACTACTTCGATATTTAAAAGTCGAGCAATTCGGTAAGCAACTCCCATTTCTTGAATGGTTCCATTTGGGACGACTAACACATCGGGCTTATTCTCGCTTAAGTAAATGTATAAAGCCTGTGCAGTATATAAATTTCTTTGATAGCGTAATTGAAAGAGAGGATTTTGTTCATCCACTTCCTCAACCTGAAGGGTGTATTGAGTGTCGTAATCTGATACTTGCTTAGCAATCTCTCTGATTTCATCTTTGGCTGAAGAGGTGTTGGTTTTAATATCTAAAAGCGATAATACTTGCAGCACTTCTTTTACCGGTTCCAATACCTGATACGTGTAAAGGGACTGCTTGCGTAAATCAAAATTAGATATTGACTTATCCCACTCAGCATAAGGCATGAATGACATAGTGACGTTGTTTCCTCTTCCCACCAAGGCTAAGGCAACCATACATGTGTAATCAATCCAATAATGCAGAGCAGCAAAAATAAAGATTTTCTTGCCAGTTCTGTTTGTAGATTTGAAGGCTTTCACCTGATTTACTGATACTTGTATGTGATTTCTTAAATCCTCAAGTTGATAATGTGCTGACCAAGCCTTGTTTTTTGAGACTAAGGTCCAATACAATTCTACTGAGTAGGGAATATCGCCTAAGATTTTTTTCATAGAATCGCTAACTACTGACTTAATTCCCATTGTTTGTTATCTCCCATTCCAACTGAGGACGCACAACACCCTGTCGTGGTTCAGGCCAATGCATTCCGGGTGCACCTGTCCCATCAACAGTAAAGGTTAATACTTGTTCATCCTGGAAATAACGCTTAATACGATACGAACTGGCATTCACACCAATTACATAACGACCTTCATTAAGCAGATTAGCAGGAATATGACATCGACTTACATACTCTCCAGCACTACGATTGGAATATCTGGAAAATTTTTCAGGATCATCGGTATCGAAAGTTGTAAAAACTGGTTCACCGCGCGCTGTGTTTAAATATAGTCCAACACGCAATCCTGTGATACTGTCGGTCAATTGATAGGATATTTCGAGATCAAAACCATCCACACTTCGCACTGTATCGACGATGTTATTGTTCACATCGATCACACGAACAGCCAACGGTAAGAAAGGTGCAGCTGGCAAGGGAACCTCTTCTTTAGTCCAGATGCGTTCACCTTGCTTTGATTGTCCTAAATTCAGGTAGAAATCCACCGCTGACTGCGTTTCGCCCCGCGTTAGAATTCTTCCCTTGTCCAGGACAAGGGTCTCTTGCGTTAGTCGAAGGATAGCAGACATATTATGAGAGACAAAGAGAACGGTTCTCCCTTGTTGAGCAACATCTCCCATTTTACCAAGACACTTTCGTTGGAATTCAGCATCACCAACAGCCAGCACTTCGTCTACCACTAAGATTTCTGGCTCAAGATGAGCAGCCACTGAAAATGCAAGACGCAAATACATGCCGCTGGAATAGCGCTTTACTGGAGTATCAATGAACTTGTCTACCTCGGAAAAGGCAACTATTTCATCAAATTTTGCATCGATTTCCTTGCGCTGCATACCCAGGATGGCTCCATTGAGGTAAATATTTTCTCTACCCGTCAATTCTGGATGAAAGCCAGTTCCTACTTCAAGGAGTGAACCGACGCGACCATTAATTTCTCCATAACCTTCAGTAGGATCAGTTACCCGAGACAGGATTTTTAAGAGTGTGCTTTTTCCAGCACCATTGCGACCGACAATACCAAGTACTTGACCTTTTTTGACATCAAAAGAGACATTCCGCAAAGCCCAGATTGTATTTTCAGCACTTAGCAATGCTCTTTGTTTTTTTGATAAGGTTCTGCCTACTTTTTGAATATTGGATGTGATTAGATCACGCAGGGTGTCCGGGCGATCCTGTGATTTACCAATTTGGTACCGCTTACCTAATCCTTCTACACGAATAGCAATATCTATCATTACATCCTACACAATATCTGCAAAGGTCTTTTCCATTTTTCTGAAATAGAAGAGACCTGAAATAAAAAGGATTATGACAACGATAATCGAAACCCACATGGTTAAATCTGGCTTAGCTGCACCCAGTAAAGCCCATCGAAAACCTTGAATGACCCCCACCATTGGATTTAACCCATACAATGTTCGCCATAAACCTGCTGGGATCGTTTCGATTGGGTAGACAATCGGGGAGGCATACATCCAGATTTGTACAATAAACGGCACCATGTGCTGTACATCTCGATATTGCACATTCATTGCTGACAGCCACAGACCAACTGCCAGGGCAGTTAAAATCGCCATCAAAATGAGTGGGATCACCCATAATACCTGCCATGTGGGCGTAATTCTAAATATGAACATCATAACTATTAAAACCAAAAAAGATATGATGAAGTCAGCTAAGACAGCTAATACAGCAGAAATCGGAATGATTAGCCTTGGAAAATAAATCTTGGTCAATAGATTCGAATTGCCCACCAAACTGATACTGGACTTTTGTAGAGATGTTGCAAACAGTTGCCAAGGCATTAATGCTGACATAACAAATACTGGATAAGGAAGTCCATTTGATTCGACCTTTAGCAAGATACCAAATACCACCCATGAAATAAGTGTGGTCAGAATGGGTTGGAATAATGCCCAGGATATGCCCAACACAGCTTGCTTATATCGCACTTTTATATCACGCCAAGTTAGAAAATAAATCAATTCCCGATAGCGCCATAGTTCTTTAAGGTCAAGACCCTGCCATTTTTTGGCAGGTCTCAGGATGACCTTGGGAAGCACTTCTTTTAATACCATTCTGTTTATCTATTCTGGAGATACCAATCAATTGTACGCTGTAACCCAGTTTCAAAATCCACTTTCGCCTTGAAGCCAAAATAAGATTCTGCACGCTGAGTATCCAGTTTCCGTCGGGGTTGGCCGTTCGGTTTGCTAGTGTCCCAAACGATTTCGCCTTTGAATCCTGTCATTCTGGCAATTTTTTCAACAAGGTCTTTGATGCTAATTTCAAAACTAGCACCAATATTAACAGGCTCACTTTCGTTGTAACGTTGTGTTGCCAGAGCAATACCTTCAGCAGCATCTTCAACATAGATGAACTCCCTTGTGGGGGAGCCATCTCCCCAGGCAACGATCTTGTCGTCATTTCTGTCTTTTGCTTCCAAACATTTTCTAATTAAAGCGGGGATAACATGAGAGCTGGCAGGATTAAAGTTATCTCCAGGTCCATAAAGGTTCACTGGCAGTAAGAAAATACTATTAAAGTCATACTGTTGGCGATAAGCCTGGGATTGTACCAACAGCATTTTCTTAGCAAGCCCATAAGGTGCGTTTGTTTCTTCTGGATAACCATCCCACAAATGTTCCTCTTTAAAGGGAACTGGAGTAAATTTTGGATAAGCACATATGGTCCCAATGGCAACGAATTTTTTAACCCCAATTTTCCAGGATTCATGAATTAATTGCACACCCATCATGAGATTATCATAGAAGAACTCCCCGGGTCTTTCCATGTTTGCGCCGATTCCTCCTACATGAGCAGCCAGGTGTATGATTACATCTGGTCTGGCTATATCCAAGAGGCGGTTAATATCTTCTAGTTTAACAAGGTCATATTCTGGATAGTTAGGAACATAGATATCAGAAGCTCCTTTGGATCGCAAATTATTGATCAAATGCGTTCCAAGAAATCCAGCACCACCTGTCACACAAATCCGTTTTTTTGAGAGATCCATCTCCATTTTTTTGCTCGCTTTCATATCACTTTGAAATATTGATTGCAGATCGATTTTCTGGGAACTCCAAAAAGATCTTCAACCCATCAATCTTTAGCGTGGGAACATCCTTTGACTCGACAACTTCAATATTTTTTTCAAGGCAAGATAAACGGCAAACTTCTGCAATTTCGTTGTTACCTTGAATTTGAACCGACTGATAACCAAATAATTGAAGTTCGTTCAATGCCTTGATAGCTCTTTCACGCGTAAGATTATATAGATTGAATGAATTGCGGACATAGTCCACTGTAAGGCGAGCTCTCAATGCAATTCCTTCTGGTGTAATAATGTATCTCAGCTTTTTGCGCTGGGCACGTTTGACTTTGACATATCCTTTTTCAATCATGCGTTTAAGGTGCCAATTGATGGTGCCTACCGCTACACCTAATTCCTTTGCCAAATTAGCTTGTGATATATCAGGATCCTTCTCAATTTGGTTGAGCAGGTCCAATTCGCGCTGTGCGTCTATCTGCAATCCGTTTGTAATCATATATTCAGTTGTTGAATTATAGCTTCTAATGGTGATGAGTCAAGGGCAGGGTTTATATAGAGATGTTATAGTCAGGAACAGAATAATTTGCTTATTCTTCTAGCGGCGTTTTTGCATATGATCAAAATACCAACCGCCTAATAATACAATCCCACTAAGTATCACGATCAGAATTACCATCACACCAAAGGGTAGCTTTGCAAAAAGCGAGTAGTATCGGCTGATATACCATTGTGTGAAAAACAGCAGAAATATTGCCTCGATAATTAAAATCCTGCCAAGCCAACGATCTTTCGATTCTCTTGTCCAAACATAGACCCAGGCAACTATGATTGAAATCCATGGTAAAAATATGGTGCGGTAGCGAGGATTGTCCCACTGATCACCACCTGCTCTTATCGAAGCAAGGAATAACCAACCAAATATTGAAAGTATCATCCAAACAAGTAACCACTTTCGGCTTTTATCAACATTCTTCCATACTCGAATTAATGCGACTGCCAGGAATGGCAATATAGCATACCATCCAATACCGCGAATAATTCCTAATACGCGCCATATCCATGGGGCAGGGTCTGCAATCGCCGCTGGCAATAAAGGCTGAAACAAACCATAAATGACAATAAAGGGTGATCGAAGCCATGCGGGTAGGGTTTCAAAGATATATTGAATCCAACCTGAAGCTACATATGTCTGAAGCAAATCCCATCGCATTACATCTTTCAACCATCGAATTGAAATGAATACCAACATTAATAGACTTACAGTTGTGATGGCGAAAACTGTTAGCAGATTTTTCTTTTGGGTCGAATTATTCCAGAGTTCTAAACCTGCCCAAATCATTAAAACTACCAAAATTGGAATAGCTGCTCTATAAGAAAACAGACCAAGCCCTACAATTCCAACAATAGTGCCCAGGTAGGTTTTCCAATCGCGCTTTTTATCAATCCAACGTAACATACTCCATAAACAAATCGCAGAAAGGCTTATTAGGAAGGGTTCACGCATTTGTGAAGCCCCTAACAACAGACTTTCTGGGTACAAAACCATGATCCATGTTGCAATATATGCGACTTTCTTAGTAAACCGGTATTTGGTTGCATAGAATAGGAATGGGATTCCTGCTGCAGCTGCCCCTGCGCTAACAATGGCCATTAATAGTGGTCTGTGGAAATTAACACTGAATATTCGATATATCAAGGCGCTGAATGCCAACAGGCCACCATATTGGTCTGCCATAAATTCTTTTCCAAAGGCTTTAAAAAGTGTTTCTTCGCTGCTGGCTAGTTGCCAAGCGTAACCATCTCTTGTAAACGCATCTGCATATAAATAACCACTTTGCTGAACCTGCTCATTGTAACCAAATTTTGGTAAGCCCCAAAACAAGAATGCGCCTATGAAAATTCTTAGTACAAACGCAATAAGCATCATCCAATGCAAATGTTTATTACTACCAGCCAGTTGCCAAATTCCAAAAAGGATAAAAAGTATCAAGAGGGATAAGCAACATGCGGAAAAAAATCCGGAAATCCGATTATCACCAGGCTGGAGAAACAAAGACAACAATCCAGTCAATGTAGAGAATAATATTATGGAGATTGTAGAAAGGAGGTTCTTACCAATTTTTTGGCTCATCACTATCTCGATATAATTATGTTATCCATTTTATTATGAAATAGGGCTAGAAATTTGCCAAAATTTTTCGCGATCGATCATTCCACGAATAGCAATTCGCATCCACTTTTGCCTGAACAGATAATTCTCTTCGGAGTTTTTGATTTGTCAATATTCTGAATATTGCACTTTTCCACGCAACAAGATCACCCGGAGGACAAAAGATTGCATTTTTTTCATTCAATACCTCATGCAAAACAGGTAGGTCACTGCTTATAATAGGTCGCCCTGACGCCAAATACTCAAACATTTTTAACGGGCTTGAAACCCCAGAAATATCACCACCACCCGATCCTGAAATAAAGCTTTCATATGGAATGACTAAAAAATCAGCGGCGGCTTGATATAAAGGAAGGACTTGATTCGGTTTAAAACCTGTAAATAGCACGTTAGTAATCCCATTATTTTTAGCGGTTCGGTTCCAATTTTGCACGTCCCCTTTTTCACCGCCAACCCAAATGAATTGTAAATCTGGAAGCTCTTTAGCGAGGTTAACAAAATGCTGCATGCCCCGTCCTGAATACAAATGCCCAGTACATACTCCTGTGATAATATCTTTGAGGCCTAAAAGCTTTCTGGCAGTATGAAAATCAGGTAACTTGTAAAATCGTTCTAGATCAACACCACTAGGTGCAACAATGAGATCGGTACGGTCGAGATGCGCTTTATATTGATTTATTATTTGCTGTTTCAATGAGTATGTGATCACAATTAACCGCTTGTGTCCATTAAGCTTTAAAAATTGTTGAAACCACAACGGACCAAAACGACCTGATGGCATTTGATGTATTTCTAAAATAACAGAAAAATGCATCAACAACCCTAGGACACCCGGGGGTATAGTTCGTGTATAGATCACATCTGCATTAATTGACCTGGCTAGTTTCAATGCTTTTAGTTCGAAAATCCTTTTCTGCCAATTTTTTGATCTAGATAAGTATTGAATTTTGAATTGTTCGTTCAACCCATAATGCTCCCTCAGAATAATCCACTCTTGATCTGCAATCTCTCTTTTGAATTCTCCAGGTAAGATCAAGGTAACATCATGTCCGAGATGAGTCATCGCTTGACACATTTTCATGACTTGAATGCTATTTGCCTTCGCTGATGGCACTTGAATTGTTGAAATGTAAGCAATTCTCATGATTCTGTTCCTGCAGATGAGTAAAGTTTCACAGTTTCATCGGCACTTTTGGACCAATCATAATTTTCGAGTACATATTGCCTGGCTCGTTTTCCCAACTGACTTCGCAGCTCAGGAGATTTAGCCAAACGAATAATGGCCGCAGCCAATTCATCGATACGGTCTGAAGGTAGGGTCAATGGGGCATTGTAGTCGGATTCAACGCGATTAAATAATTTCACTAATAAA
>CAZJLN010000002.1:0-8219 GCA_964546745.1 uncultured Anaerolineaceae bacterium | reverse complement strand
CTCTTCATCCAATCCTAACATGTCTTGATAGGCAGTCAGGTTGCTGGCAATGATCCCCTTTTCACATGACATCGCTTCCAGGCATGCCAGACTGGTTGATTCTGCGCTAGAAGGGAATGCAATAATATCGGCTATTTGGTAATATGAAGTAGTCTGTGAATGGGGAACGATGCCAATAAAACGGAAATGATTTTCCATTCCTAATTCTTTGACTCGCTGGCGCACATATGCTTCTAGCTTACCTTCACCCGCTATCCAGAATTCGACCTGGGGAACAGCCGCAATCACTTGTGGAGATGCCTCGACAAGATATTGCACGCCATTTTTAGGCGCAAGGCGGCGCATGGTCAGTACCACTATCGACTCCTCAGAATCTTTTTTAGCAGGGGTGAAAGCCTGTGTGTTGACTCCATTGGGAATAATTACAATTTTTTCCTCAGGTGCAAAGCGTCGGGCGACATCTTTCATCTCCTGGCTGGTAGCTATGATAGCGGTTGCACACTTAAGTGAGATAAAACGATGAAGTCGGAAAAGGATGGACTTATCAACAGAAGAATCAAGAGTCCCTAAGCCATGTAGTGTTACAGCGCTTTTTTTTCTCATTATCCTAGCCAAGATAGTTCCCAACATTGCAAGCATAAATGAATAGTGACAATGAACATAATCAACTTCACGAATAAATTGGATGAGCTTTGGAAGCGCTCTCGGAATTCCTAAGAGCGCGCGCCAATTTCCACCTGTTAATTCCGGCAAACGCAGAATAGGGAATTCTGGATCAACCTGATCATCCCCTGCGCTGGCAGCCGTACAGACATAAATTTCATACCCAAGTCTTTTCAGTGTCCTGCTTAATTCCAGAACATGGATCTCAGCGCCTCCAATGATGGGCAGATATGTATCCACAAGCATGCCAATTTTCATCTTAAGCGGCTTATTCCTCCACTACGGTTATCATATCGTATTTTTCTTTTTCGTGGAGCTTTCTAAAAGTTTTTCCAATTACCAAGCTGTTTCCAAAAACATTGCCTATAGTCATCACTATTGCTGCACCTAACTGACCTATGCTCGGAAGTAAAAATAAATAACCTATTACTGAAATAATCGTTACTAAAACATTTACTTTAGTTGCATATTCTGCCAACCCAAATGATAACAAACCTGACCTTGCCCAATAGACTGTGTTAGCAAAAACAATGCCAATTAACATGATCAGTAATCCGTTATAAGATGGCAGCAACTCAGCTGTATAGAGAAAACTAATCAAAGGCTTACCCAGTACAATCAAAAATAAGGCTACAATGAAAGAATAAACTCCTGCAATTCTGCTACCTTGTTTTATGATATAACGAAAATCATCCCATTTTCTATGTGCTACCGCTCTTGATAATTCAGGAAAAGTTGCTTGCGGCATAGGCGCCATTGGAATTTGGATGTAATTTGCTAAAGCCAAAGCCAACTTAAAATAACCCGACTGCTCAGGATTTGAAAAATAAGAAACCCATAAGATGCTGCTATCTCGCGTTAATAAAGTTAGAGTATTGTTGATATTGGTGCTGATAGCAAAACGAAAAAGATCTTTTCGATCTTGGTTAATCAAACTTAAAGGCGTCTTCCACCAACTTTTTCCCCATTCTCTTTTTGCAGTGTCAAAGGCATAATAGGATAAGCCTATAGCATGGATAACCTTACCAACTAGATAAGCTACCAAAATCCCCAAAAGTCCAAATTTTTGCCACCAAGCCAGAATGATTAAGACAAGAGTTATGATGCTTTGAAGAATATTTACCCAAGCCATGCTGCGAAATCTGTCAAAAATTTGTAATAATCCCGTTGATGCTTCTGAAAACATATTTGCTAAGATGACTAATCCATAGACAATAAAAGCATTTGTTTGACTAGCGTCTTTTGCAAACGCATTTGCACCCCAGGGTGCCAAAATCCATATCAAACCAAATGCCAAAAGGCTTGCCAATAATTCAACAATCGCTGCTGCCTTAAATGTAACCGCAGCCTTTTTTTGTTGACCTGTTTCGTGAAATTGTCCAACATACTTGATCACCAACTCACCCATACGAAAGGATGTGATCTTATTAACAGTGGTGGCAAAAACAGTGATAGTGCCCAATTGGCCAAAACCTATAACACCCAGCAGCCGGACTGAGAAGATACCTTGCACCATGCTTAGAGCAGATGCAATAATATTGCTACTGAATAAATAACCAAAGTTGCGAGCGATTTTGCGCAGAATTGGATTTTCTTTGAGATAGTGCTTTATTTTTTCTATAGTTTGCATAAAACCTTAATATAAAAGCACCAATTCACATTTAAGGTGTAGCTATGTCTTTTGCCCAGCTTTTTTCCTGTAGGTACCAATTAACCAAATTTGAAATACCCTCTTCTAATCCGTATTGAGGTTCCCATCCCAGAAGATTCCTGGCCTTGCTGACATCTGCCACATTTTCTTGAACATCTGCCGGGTGGAAAGGAATATATTTCACATTTGCCTTTTTTCCTAATCGCTGTTCAAACATACCAATCAGCTGGTTAATTTTAGCAATTTCATGTCCACCTAAATTGATAATTTCGTAACCTAATGGTTTTAATCCCAGGATTGTTCCCCTAGCAATGTCATCAACATAAGTAAATCCTCGTGATTGCTCACCATCCCCTGTAATAGCCACCTCACGTCCTTCCGCAATCCATTGACAAAAACGGAACATGACCATATCAGGTCTGCCAGCAGGCCCATATACTGTAAAGTATCTAAAAACTGTTACATCAATCCCAAATAGATAGTGATAAGCATACCCCATCACCTCTGCCCCTTTTTTACTAGCAGCATAAGGCTGTAAAGGATGATCGGTATCTGCTTCTTCAACATGAGGAGGTTTTCCTTGATTGCCATAAAGGCTAGATGTTGAAGCTAAAATAATTTTCCCAACGTTGTTCTGCCGACAAAACTCAAGCATGTTCAATGCTCCCATTGTGTTGGTAGCTACATACCCCCATGGGTCTTCTAAGCTACTACGGACACCTGCAATGGCAGCCAAGTTGATCACACCATCAATTGATGGGGTATATTCTTTGAGTATATCCAAATTCGTTTGATTAGAAATATCAAGTTTTAAAAAGTGAAAGCCTGGTAATTTCAATAATTTACCTAAGCGATACTCCTTCATGCGTACATCATAGGCGTGGCTCATATTATCGACACCATAAACATGATGCCCTTCAGCAATAAGCAGCTCAATAATGCGAGATGCAATAAAACCTGCTGCACCAGTGACAAGATAATTTGCCATTAGAGTCTCACTACCTTAGGATGATCTTTGCCTAAGGTTCCCAGGGCATTACGTGTATCAACTATCAGCTTTGCTTTCTCCAGCAACTTTACGTAATCTACAACTTTATGATTAGTGATGATTGCGACGCAATCAGCCTTTTCAACCTCATCCCAAAGCTCTTTGATGGATTCCAAATGAATTGATTCATGATGCAGGGTAGCTACATAAGGATCATAATAACTGATGTTAGCGCCTTTTTCCTGAAGAAGATGAATCACATCCAATGCCGGGGATTCTCTCAGATCGTCAATATCGGGTTTATAAGCAACACCTAAGATGAGTACATTACTTCCATTGATAGGTTTCTTTTCACGGTTTAAGGCATCCTGAATTTTTCCAACTGCATACCGAGGCATATTGGAATTAATCTCAGATGCTAACTCTATAAACCTAGCGGTGTAATTGAGTGATTTTAATTTCCAGGATAGGTAGAGCGGATCGATTGGAATGCAATGTCCACCTAAACCGGGGCCGGGGGTAAATTTCATAAAGCCGAACGGTTTGGTTGCGGCAGCATCAATCACTTCCCAAACATCAACCTTTAGCCGATCACACATAATTGCTAATTCATTGACCATACCAATGTTGATCATGCGGAAAGTGTTTTCAAGAAGTTTAGCCATTTCAGCGACTTCACAGGTGGAAACACGCACAACAGTTTGTAGCGCCTGTGCATACCAAGTAGATGCAACATCACTACAATTGGAGGTAAGTCCACCGATAACTTTGGGTGTATTATAGGTTGTCCAATCTTTTCTTCCAGGATCGACCCGTTCAGGGGAAAATGCAAGGAAAAAATCTTCGCCAATGGTTAATCCATTTTTACAGCACAATGTTGGATAAACCAGCTCCCGCGTAGTGCCAGGATATGTGCTCGACTCCAGAACCACGACCATTCCTTTATGAACATGGGGTGCAAGGGATTCACTAGCAGAAACAATAAATGAAAGGTCAGGATCGCCTGTTTTTCGTAGAGGAGTTGGCACACATATCGAAACTGCATCTAAATCTTTTAATACAGAATAATCCGTTGTTGCAGATAACAAGCCGGCATCAACATGGCTCTTTAAGTGGTCTGATGGGACATCCATAATATAGCTTTCGCCGCGATTGATCATGTCAACTTTTTCTTTTATTGGATCGATCCCTACAACCTGATAACCAGCATCCGAAAAAGTTACTGCAAGTGGAAGTCCAACATAACCGACTCCTATAATTCCTATCTTTGCTTTTCTTGATTTCAATAAATCTATTAGCTGCTCTTTGATCATCATATTTCCTTTAATAATCACGGTCTATTCTTTGATCCGTGTCTTCCATCATTACTGATTAAAATAGGCTCAATTGTGTTGCCTGTTCTGTGTTTGATTCTTCCTTTTTTTGCTCTATATTCATTTTATTTTGAGGGCTATCTTCCTTTTGAAAAGTTAGTTCGCCTTTTTTTTCGAGCAAGGCTAAAAGGCGACTAAAGTCCTCTAATATCACATCTCGGAGATCCGGCTGATGTAAAGCTGCCGCTGGATGATACATAGGGACAATTAGTCGATTTTTGATTGTTCGGGGATGTCCGTGTATCTGACTAATTTTGCCATTCTCAATAAAATGTGCCATAGAGTATCTACCCAAGGTTACGATAATCTTTGGATTAAGGACGGAAATTTGAGCTTCTAAGAATTCACGACAAGCTTCTAACTCGTCCATTTCAGGTTCTCGATTGGCAGGAGGGCGGCATTTGATCACATTGGTAATAAAAACATCATCCCTCTTTAGTCCAGCTTTTTCGAGAAGTATATCTAAGAAATGACCAGCAGCTCCTACAAAAGGTTTTCCCTGTTCATTCTCGTTAAAGCCAGGTGCCTCACCGATAAACATGATGTCACATTCAGAAGGTCCCTCACCAGGAACAACTTTCTTACGCGTATTGTAAAGCTTACAACGCGTACAACCTACCACCTGTGTTCTTATCTCCTCAATTGACATTTTATATTCCATTTAATTAGCTCCAAACCAATTAACTTTCCAATTATAGTCTTAAGTTTTCGTGGTACACAGACAAATTCTATCTTTTTATACCTCATTGTCCTGCTAATGCATGTAACTTTTCAGAATCCAAGAATTCTAGATTCATTAAAAAGGCATCTTCATGGTTGTCGGGGTAATACCCCGCCCTCAATCCAACTGTTTCAAAACCCAGACCATAATAAAGTTGCTGTGCCTGCAAGTTGGATACTCGAACTTCTAATAGTGCTTTACTAGCTCCCCTTTTTGTGCTATCTAGGAGAGCTGTAGCCAATAAGCGTCTACCGATGCCCATCCCTCTGTATTCAGGAATAATAGCAAAGGTGCCAATATGTGCCTCGTCTAATATTAACCAAATCACTACAAAACCTATAATTTTTTTGGGGTCAATCTCCACCTCAGCGACCCAACAGATGGAGCGTTGGTTCTGAGTTAATTCGTATTTAAACGCATCTTTAGGCCATGGATCATTGAATATTGTCTTATCGATTGATTGAACCTGAGCCAGATCATCCAATGTCATTGGACGAAGACGAACAAATTGGTTCATTTTCAGGCTCATAAATCAGGGACATCGCTCAGTGTGTGAATGTAAATTGGTGAAAGAATAACAACATCGTCAACTTGGTTGTTTTGAATACGTTGGTAAGTTAGTTCTGCTAATATGATTGGACGGCGGATATTCATAGATGCTGGAGCAACCTGCACAGTCTTCCACTTCCGCCCCAAAATTTGGCGGTCCTGTTCATTCATCTCCCCACAAATATATACAGGACTTTCTATTGTTTTTTCGATTTCACGGGCATCACCTACCAGCATTTCACTGGTACTAATCCACCCATCCTGATATTCAAAGCGTTTTGAAGCTAGCCGTCCTCTTCCAAGATTTAAAATGGCAATCAGAGGTAAATTTAATTTGGGCTGACCGGCTGCCAGTATCTCCAATGAACCAATCCCGACCACTGGTAAGTTTAACGCCAATGCCATTCCCTTTATGACTGAAAGCCCAATACGTAAACTTGTGAAAGAACCCGGACCTAAAGCCACACCTAAACCTGAAAGCTCCTTCGGATGAACCTTTGATTGCGCTAACATTTTTTTAATCGCAGGTATAAGTTCAATGGTGTGGTGGTTTTGGCTACGCCAGATCTGCTCAGAAATGACTTTGGTCCCATCAAAAAGACACATACCAATAGTCTCAGTGGAAGTATCAATTGCAAAAATCATCAGGCTGCTCCATATAAATGCTTACGCATCGATTGAATAAATCCGACATATCTTTTTCCCGTTGGAGTCATTAACAAATGTCGTTGTTCAACACTTATCCACTGCATCTGCACCCATAATCGTTCAACTGGTAAGACTGCTTTTATGCGTTCAGACCACTCAATTACACAAATGCCAGTTGTTAATAACCGATCAAAATCTAACATTTCTGCATCAAGCGCATTGGATAGACGATATGCATCCAAATGGTAAAGCATCAATCCATCAGGATGGCGGTACTCATTGACAATAACATATGAAGGACTGGTTACCTGATCAGACGATCCCCAACCCTGTGCAATCCCCTGAACAAAGGTCGTCTTGCCTGAGCCAAGATCACCTTGTAAACAAATCACATCCCCAATTTCTAGTATGCTTCCAAGACGAATGCCAACACGTCGGGTTTGTTCTGGACTATGACTAAAGAATTCGAGGCTATTACTATCCAAAATTGGCATGTTTATATCCGTTTAAATAAAGATATTCAATATCCTATCTTTATAAAATTTAAATGTTTTATTTTAAAAAATTATACCCCATCAGGTAGGTTTTATCTTACTCTGTTCTTGCGAAAAGAGTAAAGACAAAATCTATTGAAAGGGTACGAATTATTACGGCAATTCGGGGAAAGTTGCCAATGGGGCGTGCATAACACCAATCAAACCCCTGCCCGTATGTGCTCCGAGTGCAGGACCAATTCCGCAAGGCGATAACCATTCACACTTAAAAACCTTTTCCAAGGCTTCAACCAGATAATGAGATGCTTCTAGATTCCCGGCATGACATATCTGTGCTCGCATTTTTGACCCTTCAGGAATATATTGTGTGATGATTTCTGGAATAGCTTCTACTGCTTTCAAGAAAGAGCGTTTCTTGCCTTTGTCGTAGTATTTTCCATCTTCCTTGCTTACTGTGATGATCGGTTTAATGCCCAAAAGTGATGCAAGTAGGCCCTTTAGGTGACTGATACGTCCACCGGCGATCAGATACTTTAAATCTGGCAATGTGAATAATGCACTGGTGGAAGTGGCGACCTGTTTTAGAAGTTCGAGAATCTGGTGATTCGACCAACCGGCTTTTATTGCATTAACCGCTGCCTCTACTTGCCACCCATATCCTGCTGATAAGTTCTTGGTATCAATTACGGTAATGGAATCATTCTGGATCATCTCTGCTGCTACAAGTGCTGTATTGTAAGTGCCGCTTAATCCAGATGAAATGTGGATTGATAGAATTTCAGGGTCGTCTTGCAAGACCTTTTCATAAACCTTAACAAAATCTCCAACAGAAGGTGTTGCGGTTGTTGGCAATTCATCGGTTTCTTCGATTAATTGATAAAACTGGTCGGGGAAGAGGTCAACTCCACTCAGGTATGTCTTCCCACCAATGGTTACCTTTAGAGGAACCATTTGAATATCATTTTCTTTTAAATACTCAGGGGCAAGATCTGCACCACTGTCTATAACTATTTTCATATTTTCCTTGCCTTTCAATAGTAGAATATTTTAATAAACACAATACCTGGAAAAAAGTTTTGGCAAAGAAAACCCAGATAAAAAAGAAGTCATGACCCTGCTGGGACTCGAACCC
>CAZJLN010000001.1:47888-57291 GCA_964546745.1 uncultured Anaerolineaceae bacterium | reverse complement strand
AGGGGTGTTTAAAGTGGCATGGAAAGTTGTGAAGCTGATCCTCATCATTTTGGGATTGCTAGTCATTGCAGGGTATTTCACTGGTTGGCTGAAGATTTCGATTTTATAATCATCTTGTTTTCCATTCCAATTCTATAGACACATCCTCTCCTAAAGGCTAAAATTATCTGACTAATAAATTAATGTCAGAGGTTTTAATATGCCAACAATTGAAGAAGCGCGACTTTGGTACCAGGAGTGGGATCCGGTACATGATTTTGAGCACGTGCTGCGGGTTTATCGCATGGCTGAGAGACTGGCTACCGCGGAAGGCGCGGATATGGAAATTGTACGGGCTGCTGCCCTGCTTCACGATTCGGTTGGCAGCGCACCTGGGGGAGATGACGCTGCGCGTAAGGAACATCACATTGCCTCAGCAGAATTTGCCGCGCAGGTGTTGCAAGGTGAGGGATGGTCAGAGGGGCGCATCCGGGCTGTGCAGCACTGCATTCGGGCACACCGCTTCCGAAGTAATGGGGAAAGGCCACTCACAATTGAAGCCCAGGTGTTGTTTGATGCAGACAAGTTGGATGTGTTAGGGGCAATAGGGGCAGCACGGACGATCGCTTACGCAGCTTTAGATGGGAAGCCGTCCTACGCTGAGCCCTCCGAGCAGTTCATTAGGACTGGAAAAGAAGAGCCCGGTGAGTTACATAGCTCATATCATGAGTATTTATTTAAGCTCATCAAGGTTAAGGATCTAATGTTCACAAAGAGCGGAAAAGATGTAGCTGAAAAAAGAGACGCTTTTTTAAGGGTTTTCTATGATCAACTTCAGGCAGAATGCCGTGGAGAACGGTAATTTGGAGGCGAGATGTTAGGCGCAGTAATTGGCGATATCGTCGGATCGGTTTTTGAGTTTAATAATCATCGGAGTGTTGATTTTCCATTATTCTGCGAACGCTCTACCTTCACAGATGACAGTGTGTTGACCTTTGCTACTGCCAGGGTTTTGTTGGATGGCGGCGATTATGCACAAACTTACCAGGATTTTGCCAGGCGATATGAGGGAAGAGGGTATGGCGGCAGATTCTATCAATGGATTTACAGCAAAGATCCCATGCCCTATCACAGTTACGGCAACGGCTCTGCCATGCGAGTCAGCCCGGTTGGGTTTGCCTTTGAAAACATCGAAGAGACTCTAGATGAGGCTGAACGTAGCGCAGAAGTGACCCATAACCACCCTGAGGGGATTAAAGGAGCCCAAGCAACGGCTTTGGCAATATACCTTGCGCGTAAGGGTCTGGGTAAAGAGGTGATTAAGGATGAACTTATGACAAGGTTCGGGTATAAGCTTGACCGCCCGCTGGCAGTCATCCGCCTGGTGAATCGCTTTGACGAGACCTGCCAGGGGTCAGTGCCTGAAGCCATTAGCGCATTTCTTGAGTCAAAACATTTTGAAGATGCTATTCGCCTGGCTATTTCAATTGGCGGAGACAGCGATACGATCGCCTGTATTGCTGGGGGGATTGCACAGGCATTTTATGGTGAGATTCCAGCATGGATCGCTCTGGAAGCTAAAGCACGTCTGCCATTGGAGTTTTTGGAGATATTGGAACGATTTGAAGCTAAGTTCGGTTAATGATTCTCATCTCTCAGAACACGTAAAGTGCTCTGAGAGAGCATGCTTCTGCTATTGGGTGGCGCAGGCGATGCAGGGATCGAAGGCACGTACTACCCGCCCAACCGCTTTTTCCAATTCCAAGTTAATCTGTCCGGGATGAATATATCGATTGGCGACCACATTTAATGCCCTTTCAATGGCGCGCATATTATGCACCGTGGGAATGATGAACTGGGCGTCTGCAATCAGGCCACTTTCCACCACGTAGCGATGGATCAAGGGTCCGCGTGGTGCTTCCACCAATCCGTAGCCAATACCATCTCGAGGGGTATATCCGATGTCAGGATCCATATAATTTAGATCCTGCTGAAGCATCTCGATGGCACGTTCCATTGCATAGACCAATTCAATCCCACGGCAGAGGTCAAAGAGTAGGATGGCGTGTGCAGGTCTGCCAAAAGTTTCTCTAAAGCGAGTAAGATAACGATCGGCGCAAGGAGTACCGAGTTCGTTAGTGAGATTCATGCGCGCCAGACTGTTTGCGCGTAGGATATTACCCTGATAACTGGTGCGACCGGCATAAGAGTAATCAGTTTCCTCAAACTCAATTTGGTCTTCAAACTCTTCCGGGGTAAATTTTACTTTTTCATCACCTTCTGGGCTTAATACCCTTAAGTGGCCACTATTAAGGTGAGGCTTTACTGAGTTGGTGGCAGAAATATAATAAGTTGGTTCGTCGTCGCCCCAAGTGCCGATGCGGTCACGTAGCGCCATGGACATATCCCAATAGGCATCAAAAAGCTCACAAGCGATTGGCAGCATATGTTCCAGGTCGATCAGCATTGTATCTGCTGCTTCTCGCGTGATACCGCCTGTCATCCCACCAATATGGGCTTTGATGGGGTGGATGAACTGACCACCTGCCAGCGTGATCAGATCGGTGCCAATCTTGCGCACTTTAAGGGCGCGTTGTGCGATAGAAAACTGCATTTCAGGACTAGCTTCAGCTTCATCAACATGAAAAAGACTCTCCACGTTGACTCGATCCGGCATAGTAAAAATGAACAGAGAGGTCGCCTGGTTTTGAATAAGTTGACCTAAGAGCAGTAATTCACGAATCTCGCAGGCAAGTCGAGGTGGAGTAATGCCATAGACACTTTCCAACGCCTTCACAGATGCAACATGATGAGCGGTTGAGCACACTCCACAAATACGCGGCACAATAACTGGCATTTGTTCTGCAGGTGTTCCTTGTACAAAATGGCGGAAGCCGCGCAGTTCCACTGCCTGGAATTGGGCAGCCAGCACTTTACCACCTTCGGTTTCGATCACGACCCGGGCGTGACCTTCAATACGGCTGAGCGGGAAGGTTAATGTCGTCATTAGAGTACCTTATCCTTACTGCGAATACGGCGGTTGCCACCAGCATAGTCAGAAAATTGGAAGAGGAACATGGAGAGCTGGGGGGAGCGCAGAGCCGCGTCGATTTCTTCAGGAGGGATATCTGTCATGCGCTCAAATACGCGTTTAATGTTTTCAAACCAAATAGCCGATTCTTTTTCAATGAAGCCGTTGGATGGCCCACGACAGCCGACGCAAGGATGTCCGGGACGGGTACAGATGGCACGGCAGCCGCCTCTGGTGGAGGTTCCTACGCAAAGGTATCCCTGATTGATCAAGCAAATATCTGGAAGCACTTCGCCTTGCTGAAAACCTAGAAGGTGTTTAGGGCGCATATCGTTTAGTTTTTTCCGGCCACACTCGCCACAGACAATCCCTGAAGCCTTGAAATCTGGCGGGTTGAGCAGAGCTGCCATGAAGAGTTCAGGCGTGGGAGGGCAACCAGGCAAGTACAGATCCACATCCACAAAGGCATCGACTGGATGAGTTTTTGACAGCAGATGCGGTAGATGCATGCGTTTGGCATCCGAAAGGAAAAGCTTGCGCACATCGTCACGGTCGCCAAGGTTGGTAACACCGCCAGAGATAGCACAGGTGCCTACAGCAACTACTTTACCAACATTCTTCACTGCTCGTTGGAGGTTATAAGCATCCTCATCGTTACGCACTCCGCCAGAGACAAGAAGCACTTCAACATCGTCCGGTACCCTGTGGCTGGAAACCACCAGTGGCATATAGACCAAATTAAACTTGTCATACCATTCGCTAGCATTGAGCAGAGAAACTTCACACCCTGCGCAACCAGATAACTGAAGGACAGCAAATTTAGGGAGTTTAGGGGCTTCACCTTCCATAGGGCTCTCCTTTTCAACAGGAAACCGAGATTTATAAACAATTTTTTAGAGTTATAAACATTTTATAAACATATTATACACAGGTTAGTAGACTTGCAACTCGAAAATTATTGTCTATTTAATTTGGTGCTACAATTCCCCATTAATATTTACAATTGGAGAAAGAGAAAATGCAGCCTGAATTAAACTTTGTCATTGAAATTGCACGCAATGCAGGGCAAATTTTACGTGAGATGCACCGCACTCAAATTGACATTCGTCACAAAGATGTTACAGACCTAGTGACCGCCGCAGATAAGGCTGCAGAAGCTTATCTTCTGAATGAAATCCTGGGAAAGTTCCCAAATCACAGCATTAATGCTGAGGAAAGTGGAAGGCATGAGGGAGACCAAAACCATCAGTGGTTTATTGACCCATTGGACGGGACACTTAATTTTGCGCACGGCATGGCTATGTTTGCTGTCTCTATTGGGTATGCCCTCAATGGAAAATTGGAGCTGGGGGTGGTGTATGATCCGCTGTTGGATGAACTCTTCTCAGCACAGCGCGGACAGGGTGCTTTTGTGAATGGCAAACCCCTCCAAGTCTCGAAAGCAGACCAATTAATCAACTGCTTATTGGTGACAAGTTTTAAACACAACTTACTGGATACTGTCCATTCTAATTTTGATAATTTTATGCGTCTTTCAAGACTATCTCAGGGTGTGCGTCGGTTGGGATCGGCAGCTCTTAACATGGCTTATGTGGCAGCAGGAAGACTGGACGGGTTTTGGGATGTCTCACTCAGTCAGTGGGATGTGGCAGCCGGAATTTTGCTAGTGCAAGAGGCTGGAGGAGTGGTGACCAAGACTTACGGGGAGATGGATCCCTTGAGCGAGCCAGTGAGCATCTTAGCTGCCAACCCGGTTATTCATGCAATGATGTTGAAGGAGATGAGGGAAGTTAGGGCGCAGGCAGGCTGGTAGCTTAACGGGTCAACTCTGTGATCAGGAGCTCGAAGGCAAGGTCGCCAGGCATGCCGCCACTTTTGATATCAATATCAATCTTCAATAATCTACGATAAATTGCTTCCAATTGATCGATGCTAAAGCGTCTGGCTTGTTCGGTCAGTTTTTTTGCTACGTATGGATGCAGGTTAAGTTCCTCACGAACCTGATCTTCCCCCTTACGCTCGTCTAAAATTTCGCGTGCTTGTAACAGCAAGCGAAACTGGCGATGAATCATCCCTGAGAGCTCCAACGCGTCACTGGTTTCTAGCAGGATTCGCAGCTGTTCAAGCGCTTTCTGCCCATTACGTTCTCCAAGAGCATCAGTCAAGTCAAAAATATTACCTTCCTGCTCTTGTGCAGTTAATAGGATGACATCATCTGAGGTAACTTGTCTATCATATCTGACATAAGTGAGTAGTTTTGTGATCTCATGCGTGGCTCGGCGGGTATTATTACCGACGTATTCTGCCAGGCGCATAGCTGCATCGGTCTGAAAAACCCCTCCGATTTCTTTCGCTTTGCGCAATATCCAACCTACCATCTCCCGTTCTGTTGGCAAAGGGCAATCTTCCACCCATACCCGCTTCCCAGCTGATTTAATCCAACTCATCAGCCAGTGTTTCTCACCTAACTTTTCCCAATAAAGGTCGCCGCGTTTGTTAATCTGCTTGTCTTCGACTAATAAAACCATAGCGGTCGTTTGGGGTAAAGAATCCAGAAGGTCTAGGAATTTTTGTTGGGCGTCGCCTTTACGCCCCTCATAACGGGATAAAGCATTATCCAGGATGACCAGGCGGCGTTCGGTAAGGAAGGGCATAGAGAGCGCTGCAGAACGGATTTCATCCAATGCAGCGGTTGCACCATCCAATTCAGAAGTATTCAGCCCCGCCATATCAGGATTGCCAAGCTCACTCTTGAAACGCATCAAAAGTTCCTTAATACGAGTGGGATCATCCCCTCTTAAAAGATAAACAACGGGCTTTTCGGGTGTCACAGTGTTTCCCTTACAAACGCGTAGTGACACTGTGGATGGTTCTACCAAAAGCCCTAAGAGAGGTAACTTGGGTAAGTTCCATGCCCTCTGGGAAGGCACTGGTTGTCAGAATTTTTTGAAGCCAGGGACCGACGGGTTTGCTGAGAAAATAAGTTGGGATTGCTAGCATGACAGCCAATGGAAGTCTATGCCATTTCAGTTTGCTGTTTCTGCCAGTTCCTGCCATGGCAAAGAAAGCAATCAATGCAACCAAAAGGGTGGTGGCAGCCAGATTTGTGCCACAGTGTTGTTGAATTGCCAGGTATTTTTCTCCGGACTTCAAACGCCTGAGCGCGTCCAATGCATTTTCTGTGACAGTTTCCGTGGGAAGGTCTGCGACTAATAAAAAGCCATTTAAGCCAGAAATCCCTGCCATACCCATTCCTTGAAATTTTTCAGAGAGGGTATTTATAGTTGCATGTTCCAAACCGTGATTACGGCGGATTTGTGAAAAAATCGGAATAAGGTCGAGCAGTGGTTTGGTCATGTCAGTCACCTTTCCATCAAATCAATCTGGTTTTTGTTTGGTTTCATTTTCAACAAATGCCAGTCTGAGCGCATCCCGCAAAGAGCGAGCTTCCACCACTTCAATTCCTTTGGGATATGGCTCAGCAGAGCGTAGGCGGTGAGGAATAATGGCACGCTTGAAGCCTAAACTGGCAGCTTCCCGCAGGCGGGCATTTAATTGGCTGACCATGCGAAGTTCTCCTGAAAGCCCAATCTCACCAATCATGACTGTATCCGCTCGTACTGGTTGATCCTTGACTGAAGAAGCCAAGGCTACAGCTACTGCAAGGTCAACTGCCGGCTCGGAGATGCGCAGTCCGCTAACAACATTAGCAAATACGTCCTGATCTGACAGACGCAACCCAATGCGCCGGGTAAGGACAGCTGTGATCAGCAGCAAGCGGTTGAAATCTATGCCATTAGCAGTGCGGCGCGGATTGCCAAAGTTGGTGGGGGTAGTCAGTCCCTGAATCTCCACTAAAAGTGAACGAGTACCTTCCATGGTAACTGCTATGGCAGAGCCAGGTGCGTTAACCATCCTCTCGGCTAGAAATGCTTCAGATGGATTGCTGACTTCGATCATGCCTTTTTCCTGCATTTCAAATACGCCTACTTCTGAAGTGGCACCAAAGCGGTTCTTAACTGATCGGAGCAGACGGTAAGACTGGAAATTATCACCTTCCAAATAGAGCACCGTATCGACAATATGCTCCAAAACACGCGGACCCGCAATTACGCCTTCTTTGGTAACGTGTCCAATAACAAATACTGCTATTCCTGAGGACTTTGCCAATTCTCTCAGGCGGGCAGCACACTCGCGCACCTGTGAGATGGAACCAGCGCTGGATTCCATCTCTGGCAAGGTAACGGTTTGGATGGAGTCAACCACAAGTAAGCTGGGCTTAACCGATTTTACATGAGAAAAAATAACATCCAGATTCGTCTCCGTGACCAGAAAGAGTTTATCCGGCAGTTTCTTTTCAGGTTTGCCTTCATGATCCAACAGGCGTAGGGCACGCATTTTGATCTGGCGCTCAGACTCTTCGCCTGAAACGTAAAGCACGGTATGCTCCTGTGCCATAAGCAGGGTCATTTGTAAGGTGAGGGTAGATTTTCCAATACCAGGATCACCACCGATCAAGACGATCGAACCGGGCACAATGCCACCACCCAACACGCGGGCAAACTCAGCGATGGGTAAGGGCATACGATCTTCGCTCTCTCCTTCAATATCATTAAGACGGCGAGGGATGGAAGTGCCGATCAGCCCACGCGCAGCATGAGATGATAGTTTTGATTCTACTTCAACAATTTCCTCGATCATACTGTCCCAAGAGTCACATCCCGGGCAGCGACCTAGAGCACGCGGCGAGGTTTTACCGCATACCTGGCAGACATATTGAGTATAGCTTTTTGCCACTTTTCCTCTATGTTCCAATGGGTTCAGGCGTTAAGTTCTCAGTTTCCAGCTGAGGATGTTTGAGCACAAATTGGGTCTCTGTTACTCCCAGGTCGTTAACAACTTCCTCCACATCCACCAGAATGGTATCCCCATCGACAAAATCATGGGCAAGCATGGAATCGGAAAGTTTGTCTTCCAATTGCTGCTGGATGATACGACGCACTGGGCGAGCTCCCATTTCAGGATCGTAGGCAATATCCGCCAGGTGATCCAAGGCTGCGTCACTGGCAACTAAAGTCATTTGTTGGTCTGCCAAACGTTCCGAAAGCTTATTGACTTCCAATGAGGTGATATTTCGAATATCAGCTCGGTTAAGCGCGCGGAAAACGATCACCGAATCCATTCGATTGATGAATTCCGGACGGAAGGTACGCTTGAGAGCATCAGTTAATTTCTTGCGCATCTCATCATATGCCAATACTTCTGTCTGATTTTCATCCACTTCCAGAGCAAAGCCAAACGCTGTCTGCCGCTTGATCATCTCTGCACCAATATTGGTAGTCATAATGATAATGGCATTGCGGAAATCAACCTTGCGTCCCTTGGCGTCCGAGAGGTGTCCCTCTTCCATGATCTGGAGTAGCATGTTATGTGCTTCAGGGTGTGCTTTTTCGATTTCATCAAAGACAACGATGGAATAAGGTCTACGACGAATGGCTTCTGTCAGTTGACCGGCTTCTTCGTAGCCTACATAACCTGGTGGCGCACCAACCAAACGACTGACGCTGTGGCGCTCCATAAACTCGGACATATCCAATTGGATAAGGGCATCCTCACTGCCAAAAAGCTGCTCTGCCAGAGCTTTGGTCAATTCTGTCTTTCCAACCCCAGTAGGACCAAGAAACATGAAAGAACCAACCGGACGGTTTGGGTCTTTAAGTCCAGCACGTGCACGGCGGATGGCTTTTGAGATGGATTGAATGGCTTCTTCCTGCCCGATGATGCGTTTTCGAAGTTCCTCTTCCATGGCAAGCAAGCGAAGTGATTCCTCGCTGGCAATCTGCATCACTGGCACCCCAGTCCACATTGAGATAACTTCAGCAATATCCTCAGCAGTAACAGCCGGGCTGGCGTCGCGATCCCAACCTGTTCGCATTTGCTCGAGTCTAGATTCCAGGGCGTTCTGCTTGGTCAACAGTGCCTGGACGGTGTCGTTATCCCCGCCATCACGCGCTTTCTTGAGATCTGCACGCAATTCACGCAAAGAGGTCATTAGTTCCTTTGAGTTTTCAGCCATCGGGCTTTTATACATACGAACACGTGAGGCGGATTCATCCACCAGGTCAATAGCTTTGTCCGGTAGGAATCGTTCCGTCACATAACGTGCAGATAGCCTAGCTGCAGCTTCAAGCGCCTCATCAGTGATTTTCAACCGATGATGTTCCTCATAATTGGGGCGGATACCGTGCAAGATCTCAATTGTCTCTTCCACTGTCGGCTCATCGACCACAATCGGCTGAAAACGGCGCTCTAAAGCGGCATCAGCTTCGATATTCTTGCGGTACTCATTGATTGTGGTGGCACCAATGACTTGTAGTTCCCCTCGGGATAGCG
>CAZJLN010000001.1:0-47878 GCA_964546745.1 uncultured Anaerolineaceae bacterium | reverse complement strand
TGAGAATATTTGCCGCATCAACACTGGAGCCGGCAGAACCTGCGCCGACCAGCATGTGTACTTCGTCAATAAAGAGGATATTTTCAGAAGCTTTAAGCTCATCAATGACGCGTTTCAGGCGTTCCTCAAACTGACCTCGATACATGGTGCCCGCCACTAGCGAGCCCACATCCAGCTGCAGCACGCGCTTGTCCAATAATAAGGCAGGGACATTGCCTTCGATAATGCGCTGTGCCAGACCTTCAACAATGGCAGTCTTACCCACTCCAGGTTCGCCAATCAACGCAGGATTGTTTTTAGTACGGCGCGCTAAAATCTGAATGACGCGTTCAATTTCTTTTTGTCGCCCTATGACGGGATCCAGTTTGCCTTGTTCTGCAAGAGAAGTCAGATCCGTAGCAAGTTGATCCACCAGAGGGGTTTTCCCTGCTTCCTTTTTTTCGCGCTTCGGGGTAGAGCGTCCGGCAGGGGCTTGTGGGACGATGGAGGTGTTTTCTTCATCTCGTGTTTCCTGCCGAGTTTCGAGGATGATACGGCGAGTATGCCGACGAATTTGTTCCGGTGTGTATCCTAGACTGGTCAGGATTTGCATTGCGGTTGATTCCTCTAGATGAGTCATCGCCAGCAGGATATGTTCAGTACCCACACTGGGCTGTCCGCTTTTTTTTGCTTCTTCAATGGCAAGTTCTAATAAACGCTGTGAGTCCAGCGCCAGCGTGATCCTGCCTGTATAAGTTCCCATGCCCGTTAGATCAATAACCAGTTGTTTTACCCCTTCAAGCTCAAGTCCTAGATCGCGTAGAACGCGGTTGGCAATCCCGCCTTCTTCAAGCATCAGTGCAAGCAAAAAATGCTCTGTGCCAATATGCTCTTTTTGCAGATGCTCTGCTTCTTTTTGAGCCAGGCTGAGTACCCGTTTTGCTTTCTGGGTAAATTGTTCCATGCCAGCCAAGGCATTACCTCCATAAAATCAAATTACCTGTGAGAAATTATCTCTCTAGGTAATTTGATTCTACCAAATAAAGGTATAAGAGTCTTGTCTGTAAAGACTTTATGATGAAATGTTAATAATGCACAGATTGCCTTGGACTAATTAAGCAGATACGCTAGAACCCACTGAGTGGTTGCCAGAAGAGCTTCCATATGGGTGCGCTCGTAGTTATGCGAGGCATCCACACCCGGACCAATGAGTGCCACGGCTACATCACCTCCGGCGCGCCAAAAGGCTTCTCCATCAGACCCATACTGAGGGTAGATATCCACCTTATAGGGAATGCCGTACTTCTCAGCAAGGTCACGCATCTTGTTGCTCAGCCCATGATGATAAGGACCACCTGAATCTTTGACACATAAAGAAGCATGGAATTCGTCTGAATATTGTCCATCGCCAACAGCCGCCATGTCTACCGAAATCAGCTCGCTTGCTTCAGTGGGTATTCCGGCGGCTGCCCCATGCCCAACTTCTTCATAATTGCTAAAATGGAAGAGGGTCGTTACTTTTGGCTTGAGACCTGCTTGATGAAGGGTGTGGATGGCAGATACTAGGTTAGCAACACAGGCTTTATCGTCTAAGTGTCGTGAGCGCACAAATCCATTGACAACTTCCACGCGCGAATCAAAGGAGACAAAGTCGCCTATCTCAACGCCCAGCCCGCGGGTTTCATCAGCGCTGAGTGTTCGGGCATCCAGACGAACTTCCATGGCGTCGTCGTCTCTTTTATCCTCATTTACCGCAGATCCATGAACATGGGAGGATGCTTTATGCAGCAGGAGAGATCCGCGGACTGCACTACCAGATCGGGTGTGAACCAGGCAACCTTCTCCTTCAACGGTATTCCAGGCAAAGCCGCCGATCTTGGTCAGCTTAAGTCTGCCGCTGCCTTTGATTTCTTTGACCATTGCACCCAGAGTGTCTGTATGAGCAGTAATGGCATGTATCACCGAGGTGTCTTCACCGGGGAATAGGGCTAGCAAAGCCCCTTTACGGGTTCGGCTGATTTGCAGTTCTGGAAATGCAGTCAGTTCCTGTTCTACCAGGTCTATAGCTTTTTCAGTAAATCCGGTGGGGCTGGGAGTCTTAAGCAAACGAATTAGAAATTCAAGGAAGTAAGTTTCATCAATTGTTGGTAGGGACATTATTATCTCCATTTTGTTCAAATTGGTTTATCTTTTCGCGCCATTCCGAAGGAATTGGGGTGGAATGCTCTGCCTGTGGGTCATATGCTACCATGACAATCTCACCGCGAGCAAAGATCAAATCGGAGGATACTTCATTGACCTGAAAGGCAAAGCGCAGGCTTTTCTTGCCCATGTGGATAATGCTGAGACCGACCTGAACTGCCTGGTTGAATCGGATGGGACTCAGATAGTCGATATGAATCGCGGCAACAACCATGCCAAATTGGTCAAAGCTCTTTCCATCCCAAATGCTACTAGCCTGATAATAACCCATCCGCGCAGATTCAAGATAAGTTATGACTGCGGCGTTGTTGACATGCTGTTGAGGATCAAGATCTGAATAACGCACAGTGATAGGATGAAAATATGAGAAGCTAGAAGGGTAATTTGGTTTAAGAGATGTCATGTTTACACTCCATAGATATTATAATGAGGTTGCACAAATTTTCAAATCAACCCATAAAACCTGGATAAATGGGTTATTGATGCAAAATGAAACAAAACCAAGAATGTATGATAAACTTAGCCTAATTTATTATAATTAGATTAAGAATTAATGAGAGGATAAGTTAACATGCAAATAACACGCCAAGCCGACTATGCCTTGAGAGCCATGTTATATCTGGCTCGATTAGAATCCAACACCCAAGCATCGACCCATAAAATTGCAGAAGAAATGATGATTCCAAAATCATTCTTGGCCAAAATTGTTTCTCAACTTGCTGTTAGCAGCCTGATTACGACTGTGCGTGGCGCAAAAGGTGGTGTCAGCCTTACCCGAAGCACAGATGAGATCTCTGTCTATGATGTGGTCACAGCAATTGATGGACCCATTTATTTAAACGAATGTACGCATGACTCCACTACCTGTCCCTTTGGGGAGACCTGCCCCATTCACAAGATGTGGATTGAGGCACAAGAATTGTTAGTTCAAAAATTGAAGGGCACATCACTCACCGATTTACTCAAACGTGAAGGCTCACTTCCATTTTAGAAAAAAATACATGAACGATGCGTCTATCCTTTATGATAGGCGCTTTTATTTTTTAGACAAACAGCGATGATCCAACAAGGTAAACAGCAGATAAGGCTTCAGATTATTCTATTTACACTCATACGAACAGCGATCAATACTGGTTTTCGTATGGTCTATCCACTATTGCCACTGTTTGCTATTCAGTTAGGCGTCTCCATTGATCAGTTAGCGCTGGGCTTGTCTGTACGGGCTTTTTTAGGAATCCTGGCGCCTTTTTTAGCTGCGATTGCCGATACTCGTGGTAGAAAAGCAGGCATGCTTCTTGGCGTGGGATTATTCACCCTGGGAACAGGTCTGACTGCTGCCCTGCCAGGGTTCGTCACATTCATCCTCGGCTCCTCCTTAGTCATCATTGGAAATGGAATATTTATCCCTTCTATGCAGGCTTACCTAAGCGACCGAGTTGCATTTGAGCGCCGTGGTACCGTACTTTCGATTACCGAACTGAGTTGGGCGTTAGCTTTTATCATTAGTGTGCCCATTGTTAACGCATTGATGCTCAAGTCAAATTATGCGATTGTTTTTTTAGGTTTGACAGCCTTGGGTTTGATCTTGAACTCATTGCTCTTCTGGCGCATCCCACACGATGAACAAGGTTCGGGTCTTCAAACAGAAATAATACAGAATTTTAAAAAAGTTCTATCTTACAGTCCCGCTATTGCAGGCATATTAATGGGAGTCCTTTTTACATCTGCCAACGAGATTGTCAACCTCGTATTCGGTGATTGGATCAAGCAAGCCTTTGGATTGACATTTGCTACGCTGTCTGTGGCAACGGTGGTGATCGGTGCTTCTGAGATGGGATCTGAATTGCTCTCCGTAGCACTCCTGGATCGTCTTGGTAAAAAACGCTCTCTCCGAATTGCCTTGGGTCTCAACTGCCTGGCAGCCGCATTATTACCCCTCACAAGCAAAGCCCTGAGCCTGGCATTGGTAGGATTGGGTGCCTTCTACATTACCTTTGAATTTGCCCTGATCAGCGGGATGACTTTGATGAGCGAAGTAATGCCACAGGCACGTGCCACTTTGATGTCGATAACGATTGCAGCCTTTTCGCTAGGCCGTATGGTGGGATCTTTGGTCGGACCCAGTTTTTATCGCATTGATTTTTGGGTAAGCTGTTTGGCTGCGGTGGGGTTGAATATTATTGCGTTGTTGTTGCTTACCCGCGTTAAAGTCCACTCTCCTGAACCTGTTATTGTTTAAACACCATTTATGGTTAAAATTAATTAACTTTTCCGAATTAGTGTTACAATAAAAATACGACCCCAACCTTTATCAAGGATTATCTCGTTCGGTCAAAACATGTGCCCCAGGGTATCTCATATTGTATGGCCTATTCATAATTATCAAATTTACTTGGATATGTTAGCTAATGAGCCAAGACAAAAATTTTCTACCTAAAATTAAAAATCTGTTGAATTTATTACAAGACAAAACGGAGAAAATAGAATGAAACAAAGAATTCCTTTAATCGTCATCCTTTTTGTGCTGGTTTTATCTGTGATGAACGGCGAGAGTGCCCTTGCCGCGTCCTCACAACTGCCGCCTTTGGCTGAAGGTGAAATGTGTACCTTGAGCACAGGCGTTGAAAGGCAAGTTTACCGTGTTTATTATGAGAAACCAGAGGACATCCGCTTGTTAGTGTCCTTTGACCTGTTTGAGTTTAACAACCGGTTAGAACAATATGTGTTAGTGGCAGCCAGCCCAACAGAGCTGCTGCAAATCCGATCACTGGGGTTTAGAACGGTATTAGATCTTGAAGAGACTGCCAATTTCAAGAAGCTGGATATGCTCCGGCAATACTCTCTCAATACACTGCCACCTCCTTATAACTGCTACAGGACTGTAGAAGAAATATTTGCTTATGCAAACGCCATTGCCACCACATACCCGGACTTAGCAGAATGGATTGACGTGGGAGATTCCTGGGAGAAGAGTGTTGGGCAGCCGGATGGTTATGATATGATGATTCTACGGTTGACTAATGAAACCATTCCGGGAGATAAACCTAAGTTATTCATCACCGCTGCAATCCACGCGCGTGAGTATACGACTGCCGAACTGGCAGCACGTTTTTCAGGCTATTTGATAGAAAATTACAATAACAATGCCGATATTCACTGGCTCCTGGATTACCATGAAATCCATATTATGCTGCAAGCTAACCCGGATGGGCGCAAGGAAGCAGAGATTGGGCTCTCGTGGCGCAAGAACACGAATGAGAATTACTGCGGTGTAACCAGCACGAATCGGGGGGCAGACCTTAATCGGAACTTTGACTTCCTTTGGAATGGATGTCCATCATATTATGGATGCTCAAGCGGCAATCCGTGTGATACAACCTACCGTGGACCAGTAGCAGCCTCAGAACCCGAGACACAAGCCGTTCAGAATTATATGAACCTGATATTCCCTGATCAACGCGACGAAAGCAGCCTGAGCAACCCTGCCCCTGACGACGCCACCGGCGTATATATTGATCTGCACAGCTACAGCCGTCTGGTATTGTGGTCCTGGGGATTCTCTTACGATCCAGCGCCTAATGCAACTGGATTACAAACTTTAGGTCGCAGATTTGCCTTCTTTAATAACCATGTGCCTCAGCAATCTTCAGATCTTTATCCAACGGACGGCAGTACGGATGATTACGCTTACGGCAGACTGGGTGTGGCTGGGTACTGCTTTGAGCTGGGAGACGAGTTTTTCGAGGAATGCTCTGTTTTCGAAAACGATATCCTGCCTAATAACCTGCCAGCTTTACTTTATGCATCCAAGGTCTCACGCACTCCTTACATAACCCCAGCTGGACCCAACACCATTAATCTGGCGCTGGACGATAGTACTGTACCAGCCGGTACGCCCGTTACGCTTACAGCACAGGTCAATGATACTCAATTCCGCAGTGGTTACAGCGACCCAACCCAACCCATTGCCCAGACTGAATATGCCATCGACATTCCCTATTGGGAAGATGGGTATTCGCCAATTGCAATGAATCCAAGCGATGGCAGCTTCAACAGCACTATTGAGAATGTTACTGCTACCATCGACACGACCAGTTTAAATCCTGGACGTCATATTATTTATGTGCGCGGAAAAGACACGGGAAATAATTGGGGAGCAGTCAGTGCAATTTTCCTGACAATCGAAGGGGATCTCAATAACCCACCTGTTGCCAATGATATTGAGGTATGGACACGATATGAGGCTCCTATAAGCATCACCCTGACGGGATCTGATCCTGATGCAGACCCGATCACCTTTGCTGTCGTGGACGAGCCTTTACATGGCAGCCTGAGTGGGACATCACCTGACTTGACCTATACACCCAATCAAGGCTTTGTTGGGACAGATACTTTCACTTATAAAGCAAACGATGGGCAACTACTGAGTGAGTTGGCAACCGTAACCATCCATGTCGATTTCATACTCTTCTTGCCGGTGATTATGAATTAATTCACAGAGTTAAATTGATCAGAAAACAACTTGACGTGTGTCAGGTTGTTTTTTGTTTAACATGGTCGGTTTCTTACAATTGCCTGATAAAATAGATTACCTGCTGAAATCAAATTGTGTAGGTAGATAACTATGCCCAAAAAAGCAGTTCCTCTCCGATTTATTTTCTCAGTTCTCTTCATATGTTCTCTATTAATCCCGCTCATAAGTACTTCTGCAAAGGTCGGTACTCAAGAATTAGAGCTTACCAGCATTCCTGGCTATCCTTGCTACCGGACAATAGAAGAGGTACAAGCCACCGGCGCAACTTTGACATTGGCATATCCTAATTTGGCAGAATGGATTGACATCGGTGATTCATGGGACAAGACAAACGAGGGAGATGAACGGCTAGGATATGATGTATGGGTTTTGAAGCTTACAAACCAATCAATTACATCGGGAAAGCCCAAAATCTTGATCGTGAGCGGTCAGCATGCAGGTGAATTGGCGCCAGTTGAATTAAATTTACGCTTTGGAGAATACTTATTATCTAGCTATGGGACAGATCCAGATATCACTTGGATATTAGATCATCAAGAGGTTCACTTATTGTTGATTGCCAACCCAGATGGACGTTCATTGGTGGAAGCTGGCACTTACTGGCACAAGAATACAAACGCAACATACTGCCCCAGTGATCCGAGCCAAAGAGGAGCAGACCTGAACCGAAATTTTGCTTTTCAATGGCAGGATTCGTTCAATCCTTGTGAAGATGACTATAGCGGAGCAAGCGCAAATTCAGAGCCTGAAACAAGCGCCATCCAAGCTTATATCCTAGCTGAATTTGTGGATCAAAACGGAGAAGATGACGGTGGACTGGCACCGCTGGATGCAACCGGCATTGTGATTGACCTACACAGCTACCCTGGCAACATTCTTTGGCCATTTGCTTACACAGATGTACCTGCACCAAACGACGCGCAACTTGCCATAATAGGCAATAAACTAGGATTTTTCAACAATTACGAGCCCATGCGTTATTTCAGTTTTTACCAAGTGCCCCATTACGGGACCGTCACTGACTTTGTGTATGGGACATTAGGGATTGCTTCCTTTATGCTCAATCTTGGCACAATCCTGAACGAAAATTGTTCACATTTTTCAGATTCGATATTACCCAAAAACCTCCCTGCTCTGCTGTATGCTGTCAAATCAGCACGCATGCCTTACCTAATCGGATCAGGACCAGAAGTGCTCAATACCCAAGTTTCACAGGAGATTATCCGGGTAGGTCAACCGATCACCCTGACAGCAGAAATATATGGGGCAGGTTATTGGGATGAGGATCAATTTGCTCAAGATATAAAAGCGGCAGAATTTAGCCTTGACGTACCTGTCTGGGATATAAATGCTTTACCAACACAAATGCAAAGCATTGACGGCGCTTTTAACAGCGTGTTTGAATCTGTTTCTGCAGAAGTGGATACAACTGAGCTGGGGCTTGGTACGCATATTCTTTATCTGCACGGCCAAAGTGAGAATGATAACTGGGGAGCAGTTAGTGCAATTTTCTTTGATGTAGGGTACGAGCTCTATTTGCCGATGGTTGTAAAATAATAATAGATATACAAGGAATTAATGGATAAGTATCTTGTGGTTGCCGGGAATATTGGGGTTGGAAAGTCTACTCTGGTGGGATTGCTGAGCGAACATATGGGGTTTACTGCTTTTTATGAGCCAGTCAACGACAATCCATACCTTCCCGATTTTTATAAGGACATGAAGACCTGGGCATTTCATTCCCAAATTTACTTTCTTACCCGCCGACTGCGCATCCATCATCAACTGACTGCTATCAAAGGCTCAGTCATCCAAGACCGTAGTGTGTTTGAGGATGCTGAGATTTTTGCACGTAATCTCTACCTGCAGGACGCTATCAATGAAAGAGATTACAGTGTTTACCAGGATCTTTATCATGTGCTTGTTGAATTCCTTCCACCACCGGACTTAGTTATCTATTTAAGAGCGTCGGTTGAGACCCTTCAAAATCGGATTGCCAAACGAGGCAGGGATTATGAACGCACAATTAGCACAGATTACCTGAGGCAATTGAATGGTCTTTACGAAGATTGGGTATCATCCTTCAATTTATGCCCCCTCCTGACAATATCCTGTGATGATCTAGATTTTGTGTCAAAGCCAGGACACCTTTCGCTGATCATTGAAAAGATCAACGAAAGGTTAACAGGAAAAGAAGTTGTTCAGATTTAATCCAAATTGAAATACCCGTTGTGGGTAGATCACCCCCTAAAGTAAAAAAGAGTTAAAACTCTTCAGGATTGACCGCTTCGAATTTTAAGACCTCTTCTCTGGGTGTGATCACAAACTTTATAGCAGTGCGCACCTTATCTTCGATAGTAATATCGACAAATTCGGGCACGCAAATGATATCAATACCATCGTTGATCAAATAGCTCTTTGCTAACACGATGGCTTTGACTGCCTGGTTAACAGCACCAGCTCCAATAGATTGGACTTCCACAAAATGCTTTTCTCTCATGACGCCTGCAATAGCCCCTGCTACAGCAGCGGTGCGGGAGTTTGCCGATACTTTTATAATGTTCATGTCTCATCTCCCATAAATCTTATAGGCAAGAGAAAAATCTTAGCAAAACCTAATTCATCATTAATAGGTATTAATTATATTGTACAAGATAAATACGATATAAGCAAGCATAATTATTTTTAGAAATAAAGACTTTAAACGTCCACCAATAATGCTGTGTGATTCCGGACTTTAGGAGAGAAACAATCGTTGTCTCTAATGAATTGAGACAATTTCATGATAACAATGGTTTTTTGTAAATGGTCGACAGTATTTATACCTAAGGTATAATAATTGTCGGTAAAATAAACGGACTAAGCTTATTTTTGTAAACATTTTTGGATAGATTAATTTTACTTGGTGGAGTATTACATGCGTCAAAAGCTAACTAAGCTGTTAAATAACATAAGGAACTATATTACAGAAAGAAAGCGTCTTTTCATATTATTAGGTTTTTTTATTGCTTTATATCTATTAATTAAAGGGATTTCTGAAATATCATCGTCCTTTCGTGTTATTGAATTTACTTTCCTCTTAGTTGTCATTGGTATTGCCCCTGCTTATTTCTTGCGTAATATTTTTCCGTATAAGAATATTGTTGGTTGGCTTACAAATGCAAGTGTGTTCGGGATTTTCTTTATCCCTTTACTTTTCTTATTGTTTGGATGGTTACACTTTAATTTTATTTTTATTCACAGTATATTTATCTTGCGATTACTTGCTATTATCAGTATGCTGATTTTATTTTTATGTATGCAGAAAAATCTGATCCCTGACCTCGTTAGTTTTAATGGTCTTTATGTTGTCGATTATTTCTTCTTTGGCGTTTTTTTTGCATTCACCTCAATACTAACACTTCAGAATATGACAGACTGGTTCCCCCGTTGGGATGTGTTTACTTACTGGGGTCTTGATGCAAAGTATATCTTTAACTTCAACAAACTTCATGGTAACGAACTTGACATTTTTTGGAGGTTTAGACAAGAATCATCTTTTATTACGGTTATATACTCACTAATTTACGATTTTTACGGAAAGGTTGTCGAGCAATTTGCAAGTTGGATCAATGTTTTTATTAATCTTATTGCTATGCTCTTGGTTTACAACCTCTCGTATAAAAAAAGTGTCTTTCAAAAATTACTGCTCGTCACTGCATCAACTATCATCAGTTACACCGCTGATGACACAGCATTTATGTACTCCTTATATGGAGACATCATTTCTGCATTCTTGTTATTAGTTTTTACTTTAATATTAACAACAGACTATCAATATCGCTTAAAAAATTACGGTGTACGGTTTCTATTACTGTTACTCATTTCCCTATCCTTTTCCTTAGTTAAGAGCAAATTCCTATTTTTAACTATTGGATTACCATTTATAGTATTAATTTATGATTTCCAATACTTAAAAAGAGAGTGGAAAAGTATTGTCCGAACGCCTACATTTATTCTCTGCTTGTTAATTGTATTGTTGTTTTGGGGATCTTACATTACCTTTCAAACGACGGTTTGGGGTGGCTATACATTAACCACAGGCGTAGAAACATTCGTTCAGCCTAGTGAATATTCTCTCCTTTCATATTTTTCTTATACAAAAGATCTAATAACTCGACTGTTGAATTATTCAAGATATGTAACTATTTTGTGGATTATTAGTGTTATTTCAGTCGTTTTCGTAAAGAATCCCCTTAAAAACAAAAGGTTTTCTTTTACTTATGTTCTCACGATTTTTGGGTTTCTCTTCTTTATTATCGCATATATAAATAAACAATATCCCTTATTAAGTGGAAGTCTAATCAGGTATACTTCTTTAGTTATATACCTCATTCCCTCTGTATTCATATTACCTGGTTATCACATTCCTAAGAAGCTTTTAGGGACTTCGCAACCTCAAGACACAAAGATTCTTAGGATCATTTCTATTTGCATCCTAACATTTGTGGTTGTTTATCTCTTTAACTATAAAATTTATAGAGTAGCTCCTGTCAACCATGATGTCAAATTTGTAGGGGGTTCTTTTACCGATGCAATGCCATATCATTCATCAATATCAGATAAAGTCTTAAAAATTGCTGAAGAGGATGCCAGAATACTAATAGCTGATGACAAATTAAAGGCAAATCTTGTTGATAATCTTAATCAAACAGCAATATTTATTCGATATTATCTGATGAATAATTCGATTGGTGGTCAATATCGCACAACTATTGATGAAATTATTCCGTTTGCAGAGCAAAATGAAGCTGACTATATATTATTGCTCTCTTATGAAAATTCGTTCCCTAACTGTGAACATTTACTCGAAGGTGGTAAAGATTATCTTATTGCATTGGATAATCCAATTACTATTGCAGAAAATATTTGTCCTTTCTCACAAAACACCATCTATGGGTTAACAGAAGAGTAAGTGTAAATATCTTTAACAATCTAGATTATCAATATTTCGATTTGCATATTATTATTTATAAGATCGGGCTATTATATCCCCAAAATTTGGCTCAACATTTTTCTTTGATACACCTCTGCATGTTGTGGATCTTGGGATAATTCTTTTTCTATCTCTTCAATTGTGTTAATTTGACGTTTAAGAGCACCTAATTCCAGCATTCGATTTTCTTCAATATCGAGGTCTTTTACGGGATGTTTAGCATAAATGGATTCCAAAGCTTCCAGTGTTTTAGATCTTTGATTAATCATGGAATTAATCCCATCCAAATAGTATCTATACTCACAGGATACCCGGTTAATATGATAAAAATCTGTGATCTTATTCAATCTAATTAAAAATTCAAAATCCTCCAACATTGACATTGATTCATCAAACCAGCCAACTTCATTGAACGCAGATCGGTGAACCAACCATGTGTGAATGGGCATACGATTACGGATTAAAAGCTCATTTTTGTCATAAAACCATGGGTCGATACTTTGGGTTAGAAATGCATAATCATCCTTTATTGTCCTGAAGATGCTGCGATTAAAATTGGTATATAGTAAGCGATGCCCTATTTCAGATTCCACATTTTTGTGCATCATATCAAGATGCCATGGGTAGATAATATCATCATCGTCAAGAAAGGTAACCCAAGATCCATTGCTTTCTGCTACGCCAATATTCAGGGCGGGGGTTCTCCCTTGAGAAGTTTTATTATGAACATACTTAATTGAAAAGTATTTTGAAAAGAAAGTTACTAATTCGGAAACATCCTCCCCACCATCATTTACTAATACAACCTCAAAGTCTTTATAAGTTTGGTTGGAGAGACTGGTTAATGCCCTTTTCAGAAGCGCTTGACGATTTAAAGTGCGAAGCACTACACTTATATCGACTTGGTTTGATAATTGCTTTGCTGGTTTGAGTGTGAGCGATAAGCCTTGTACTTTAGGGTAAAAGCGCATCCGATTTTTATCCATGTAATCATCGTGAATGATGCGATTCTTCTTAAACGTCATTGAACCAAAATGATAAACAAAAGAATTCTGAGCAATGGCTAATTTAAACCCTGCAAGGATTGCTCGAAGACAATAATCATCATCCTCAAAGTTGCCCTTTACATACCCCGTATCCATAATACCCAAGTGGTCGACTACTTCTCGCTTTAGGGCAACACAGAAGAAAACCAAGCGATGAGATTCGAATATTACACCTCTGTCGACTATTGACTCGGCATATGCATCAATTTCTGTTGGAGTCATATCTTTTGCGTCCCGATCTACTTGATTTCCCTCTCCCACATAATTAGTGACCGGACTAACAATACCAATTAATTCATCATAATTAAATGCTTCAATTAGGCGATCAATCCAACCGGGTGTAACGAGTGTATCGTTATTTAGGATAATGAAATGTTTCCCTTTCGCCTTGGAAAAACCATAATTCACCCCACCAGAGAATCCATAATTCTCAGCCATACGATAATATGAAAAGTTCTCACGCCTTTTCTGTTCCTCAGCTAATATTTTTTTTGTTTCGTCTTTTGAACCATTGTCTACTACAATAACTTCAAATTTTGCAAGATTTGGCGATGCATATAATTTCTCAATACAAGACTTGGTAAAATCAGAGGCGTTATAAACTGGAATAATAACACTGGCATCAAACATGTTTGGATCATAATTTGAATCTAACGGGCTTTCATAGGTGATTTGTTTCATAACCTTTTGCTTTCCACGACTTAGCAACCCACCCAAACCGTCATCCCTGAGAATCTTAAGAGATCTTTTACTATAGTAGGCAATGTTCTTTTTTTCTTCCATTTTTATCTCAACTTTTTTGGAATTCTGAGGAATCTGACGACTTTCTTGGGTTTTTATTGGGGCTTGATCTACTTGTTGATTAGAGCTGGTTTTCCGACCTTCTTTTTCGCCAAAACGAATGTAATGTAAAAGAGGGTTCATATTTGCTCTTTTTGCATCATCATAGGCCGTTAAATAAAAAGCACTATTAAAATTTGGCCCAGGATCTCTAGCTTCAAAGCCACCATATTTCAAATAATGCATTGCGGGATCCATTTTTAATTTTGCGACATCCTGATATGTCGATAAGTACCAATCCTCATCAAAATAAGGTGAGGCTTTTATCAGGTTTACATCATTAGAGAGATTGTCTTGTTTGAAAACAGATTTATTTATCTTTTTAAAGAATCTAATTGTGTGGCTTACGGCTTTATCTCTTGAACTTCCTTCAGGAGCAAGACGGTTGTAGAATTTTTGCATTTTTTGTCCCAAAATTACTGCACGGCTTGCTAATTGAAAATTTAATTTTTGTATGACCAAGTCCTTATCTTGAATCATATGATCCTTGGTACGAATAGTTTGATCCTTGTCTTTAAGTTTTTCGTGGAGATTACGGATTTCTTTTTTTTGATATTGGTCCAGATCAAAGATTTGCTGAGTTATTGAATTAAATAATGGCTTCTTTAGAATAACATGTGTTTCGATATTTAAGCCCTCACTTTTGATATTTTGGTATGAGGATTTCCATCTATCAGAATTATTTGATATTAACCAGTCATTTTTGACCGTTTCCAGAGCACTCAAAGCAATTTTATACCTAAGATCATGATTTTCTATAAGCTGAATCAGGTATTCTGTCCATTCCTCGTAATTGCTTGCAAGAAAACCGTTTTGTCCATTCTTGATGATACTGTTATAAGGTTCCAAGTTACTAGCAAGAGTTGGAGATCCCAAGGCAGAATATTCCAAGAACTTAATCTCACTTTTGCATCTGTTAAATAAATTATCTACAAGCGGTGCAATAAATATGTCAGCCTGTTGGCGTTGAAAGAAATTAACAAAATCTTCATAGGAGTAGGTGGATATCCTGATCCATTTTGTTTGAGCAAAGCGTAATAGTTCCTTAGGAGGCTGTAAACCCCAAACAACAAATTTTATTTTGTTTTCATATCTAGTGAGTAGATCAGAAATAACTGGCTGAATATATTCCAAATCCGAAGTATGGCTTCCTCCCCCCATGTACCCTATGGTTATGGGAGAATCTTCAATATTATTTAGTCTTGGCTCCCTTAGTTGCCAAATAGAAGTATCTAAGTAGTTTGGTAAAACAACAATGTTTGGATTAAAAGAAGTCAGGGTTTCTTTTAATTTTTTAGTAGAAACTGTAACTAAGTCAGCTTCACTAATTGAACGAATCATGGGTAAAACAGCATGATTGAAAGTCAGATTTAGACGATCGGGGTGGATTTCTGGAATTTCAATTAATAAATCGTCTATATCAAAAACAATTGGTTTTCTCTGTGTTCGCGCATACTTGACAAGCTTTTCATATCTAGTTAGGTCTTGACCAAAATCCCGTTGACAAAGGATTAATTCTGCTTGATCAATTGCCTCAAAGTTGACTTGACCATCCTTGATGCCAGATATTATATTAAAGCCTGCCTCTTTCAATGGGGAAAAGACTCGATATATTTCAATTGCAGAGGTATGCGTATAGTGGGTAAAAAAAGCAACTGAGTTAATTTTCATTACAATACCTGTTGATTTCTTTCATCACAAAATCCTACCAAATTACTTTGTATTATATCTTACCAATAGAATGATAAAAATTTGGTACTCATAAGCAATTCAATAAAAAATCATTTCCCTGCTTTAGGATCAGGCAGAGATCAAAATATAGATAAGCGGCACTATTTACATTACCTTTATCAAGTTTTCATGGCTTCGATGGGTATATATAATCTTAAATTATTACTAAAAGTGAAATATAGTACAATCTTTTTTAAGATGAATGCTTTTAAGTGAGTCTTACATAATTGAAAGAGAAATTGACTGAGTTTATAAATGTGAAGTTAAAAGATCACATCAACGCAAAAATTAACAAAAAATGCAAAAAATTGATTCAAAGACCTGGAAAATACTTCTACTAATAACAATTATCTTATTTACTATTGCGGGTTGTAAATACTCTAAACGAGAAAAAACTGATTTCCCAAATCAGGCAACCTCTACTGCAAATACGACCGAATCTCATGATACCCCCTTAAATCCAATGTTAGATAGTCGAGTTGAAACCCTCAAAATCATAGCACCTCAACTCGGAAATCGTCAGAGAAACATTCAAGTCTATTTACCACCCAAATATGATGCAAATGAAATTCGATATCCTGTGATTTACCTACATGATGGTGATTCATTATTCAATCCTCCTCCAGAAAGGGTGGGGGATTGGCTAATTGATGAAACATTAGATCGGCTTTTTGAGGAAGAGTTGCTACAAGGGATTATTGTAGTCGGTATTGAGTTTGATCCAGAAAACCTTTGGGGTGAGTATATTCCATGGGTAAATAATGATATGCATCGTTGGGTGAAAACAAACAACTCCAAACCAACTGAGGGAGGTGACGGGGACGCTTATTTAGATTTCATCATAAACACTTTAAAACTCGATATCGATTCTCGTTATAGAACTCTTCCCGACAGGATCCATACAATCATAGGTGGGGCTTGTAGGACTGCATTGATTCCCTTGTATGCTGGGCTTAACCGACCAGATATTTTCTCTAAAGTGATGGTGATGTCACCGTCAGTTTGGCTTGCAGAAAGTGGAGGTCCGTGGTTGTCAAATAATCAACTTATCGATTACATCAAAAAAATCGAAGTACCTACTAATGTGCGAATATATATGGATATCGGTACAGAGGAATCTAGCGGACCGCCGCCAAATGTATTAGATAAAGATGGAGAACGTATCACCTATCCACAAGCTTATCTTGAAGGGGCGGACTATTTATATAACACTTTATTATCTCAAGGTGTTCCAGGTGCTAATCTTAAATTTGAAATTTTTGAAGGCGCGGTAAGTAGCCGTGACGAGTGGGCAAAAAGATTTGACGATGCACTAATCTGGCTTATGGAAGAAATTAGATAGTTGTTCAATAAGATCTAAATCAATTATAAATCTAGTAATTTTGGATGTCTTCCTCTAATTATTACCTGTATTATAATTTGAGGATGTCGTATTTGGGTTTAATTTATATCAAATCAACACTTAATGAATAAAGAGTATCTAACAAAGTTTTAGGAGTCAAAAGATAAATGAATAACCATTTTAGGGATTGGAATATCAAGATTAAGTCTCGAATCGGTGCATTGAAAAATAAAAGCCTAATAAAAAAATCTGGTTTTTTCGATGAAAGTTGGTATTTGAAAAAATATAGTGATGTAGCTCAGTCAAAAATAAATCCTTTAAGTCACTTTTTACTTTATGGAGGTTTTGAGGGTCGGGATCCAGGACCCAATTTCAGTACCAGACGATATCTAGAGATTCACGAGGAGGTAAAAAAGACAGGTATAAATCCTCTTATCCATTATCTTGAGTCTGGAAACACAAAAGAGAGTTTTTCATCTTCAACTGACGAAATTTTTGATTTTTCCTCAAAACAAATAAGAAATCAACTAAAGGATATTGAAACATCATTAATCCAATTACAATCCATATTACATAGGGAGATAAATATTCCACCCGCACCTCCTAAACATTTACAAGTTAGAGTAGTTGGTGGATACTCACGGGACTTTATTGAGAGTGGATATACTAGTGTATACCCGGCGTTAAATAATGTATTACGGCCGGTTGGCAAGGAATTACGTGACTTTAAATCCATATTAGATTTTGGTTGTGGGTGTGGTCGTGCTATAAGGGCATTAGCGACTCTTCTTCAAGTAACTGAGCTTCATGGAACCGATATCGATGGAGAAGCGATTGAATGGTTAAACAATAATTACTCGAAGTTTGCCAAATTCACAGTGGCTCCTCCGAATCCACCTACTCAATACTCAGATGAAAAGTTTGATCTAATATTTGGGATTAGCGTATTAACGCATCTACCAGAAGATATGCAATTTCAATGGTTGGGCGAATTGAACCGTATCACCAAAAAAAACGGATATGTAATATTAACAACTCATGGAGAAAAACATTATAAGAATATGGATGATGAGATTGTTAAGATAATGAATGAGAAAGGTTTCTTTTATTGTGAACCTGGTTTTAATTACGGGAAAAGCATATCCTTGCCGGATTTTTATCAAAATGCCTATCATTCTCATGCTTACATAAAAAGAGAGTGGCGAAGATATTTTGAAATTATTGAAATCATGGCATTGGGTATAGATAATTATCAAGATACTGTTTTGTTACAAAAAAGGGCTTACTGACCACAAGTGAATGATAAATAGTTAAATGAAAAGAATTGTAATTAATGACCTCAATCCGGTAAGTATTATTTACTTATGGGGTCTCGTTTGCTAAAACATGATCGAAAAATCGGACAAAAGGTGAAATGATGAAAGTTGTAATCCTTGCAGGAGGGTTTGGCACAAGAATATCGGAGGAAAGTCATTTAATTCCAAAGCCAATGATTGAATTGGTTGATACGCCTATCCTGTGGCATATTATGAAATCCTACTCGTTTTATGGATTTAATGATTTCTATATTTGCTGTGGATATAAAGGAAGTGTCATCAAGGAATATTTTGCTAATTACTATATGAGGAATTCAGATGTCACTTATGATTTTTCTAACGGTAACAAGGTCACTATCTTAAATAATGTGTCGGAACCTTGGAGAGTCACTGTCGTAGATACTGGGTTAAATACTATGACAGGGGGGAGAGTAAAAAGAGTTCAAAAATATATTGGTGATGAATCCTTCTTTTTAACCTATGGAGATGGTTTAAGTGATATCAACCTAAAGATGCTTGTTGCTTTTCACAATAATCACAAAAAAATTGGAACTATTACAGCCGTACAACCAGGCGGACGGTTTGGAGCTCTTGATATGCATGAAACTGGTGAGATCAAGCGGTTTGCAGAAAAACGAAAGGAAGATGGGGGCTGGATAAATGCAGGTTTTATGGTTCTAAATTCAAAAATTTTTGACTACATATCGGGTGACGAATCGATACTAGAACAAGAACCTCTTGAAAGACTGGCATTTGAGGGTGAGTTAATGGCTTACCGATATAATGGCTTTTGGCAATGTATGGATACCCTTAGAGATAAATTTTATCTCGAGGGTTTAATTAACAACCATAATGCACCCTGGATGAGATGGGAAGATAAGTAGGAGAATATTATTTGATAACCACTTTTTTTAAGGGAAAGAAGATCTTTTTAACTGGGCATACAGGTTTCAAGGGGTCATGGTTATGTATGCTTCTCCACATGCTGGGCGCGGAAATAACGGGATATGCTCTTGAACCGCCAACCAATCCATCACTTTACAAAGTAGCAAAGATCGGCAGGTTTGTAAATTCATTTATTGGAGATATTAGAGATAAAAACACCCTTACTAATGTCTTTCTGGAAGCCAAACCCGAATTTGTCATTCACTTAGCTGCCCAACCTATCGTGAGAGATGGCTATCGAATGCCCGTTTATACTTACGAAACAAATGTGTTAGGAACAGTTAATCTCTTAGAGTGTATCCGTCTTTCGTCCAGTGTGCGTTCAGCAATAAATGTGACAACAGATAAGGTTTACATGAATGACGGAATAGCCACAAGATATCAAGAAAAAGATACGCTAGACGGTTTTGATCCATATTCAAATAGCAAATCATGTTCAGAGTTAGTGACCAGGTGTTATAAACGGTCTTATTTTTCAAGGCAAAATGTGCTAGTGTCTACTGCAAGAGCTGGAAACGTCATTGGAGGAGGAGACTTTGCACCTCATAGGATCATCCCTGATTGTTTTGTGGCGGCAAAGGACCGGCGGGATATCGTTATTAGAAACCCAAGCTCCATCAGACCCTATCAACATGTCTTAGAATCCCTCACCGCTTACCTTTCAATTCTTCAGATGCAAACACAAAAGAACTATCTTGAAGGGGAATATAATATTGGGCCTTTTGATCAGGATTGTGTTACGACATTAGAATTAGTTAAGCTTTTCTGTAACGCATGGGGGGAAGGCTTAGGTTACACACAACAACAAGAGAGTGACGCCCCTCATGAGGCAGCATTTCTCAAATTAGATAACTCCAAAATAGTAAATACTATCGGCTGGATGCCCTTATGGGATATTAAAACAGCCATTGAAAAAACTGTAGAATGGTACAAAGCCTATCTGTCAAATTCCGATATTGGTATCATCATGGAACAACAAATAACTGAATACCTGAAAGGATCAGTGATAAATGTTTGAGAAGAAAGGCGAGCAGGAGGATCGGCAAGCCATCCTTAACCTAGTTAGTCAATATTGTGAAAAGCATCATAAGAGCATTGCTTATAAGGAAGGGCAACGTATTCCTTATGCTTCTCGTATCTATGACAAAGACGATATGATTAACTTAGTTGATAGTGCATTAGATTTTTGGCTGACTGCTGGGCGGTTTACAGATCAATTTGAAAAGGACTTTGCAGGTTTTTTAAATTTAAAGTATTGTTCAGTAGTAAACTCTGGCTCATCAGCAAATTTGTTGGCTTTTATGTGCCTAACATCTCCATTGCTGAGAGATCGAGCTGTGAAAAGAGGGGATGAGGTTATTACAGTTGCCACAGGCTTCCCGACTACAGTTTCACCGATAATCCAATTTGGAGCAATTCCTGTCTTTGTAGATGTCACAATACCTCAATATAACATCGATCCGAACTTGCTGGAAACAGCTTTATCACCAAAAACAAAAGCAGTCATGGTGGCACACACACTAGGCAATCCTTTTAACATAGAAAAAGTAAAATCCTTCTGTGAACGTAATGATTTATGGTTAATTGAAGATAATTGTGATGCATTAGGCTCTAGAGTAAATATTAAAGGGGAGGAGATCCTTACAGGTACTATAGGTGACATTGGAACCTCAAGTTTTTACCCGGCCCATCATATCACCATGGGGGAAGGCGGGGCTGTTTACACGAATAATCCATTGCTGCACAAAATAATGCGGTCTCTGAGGGATTGGGGCAGGGATTGTAAATGTCCACCCGGCATGGATAACACCTGTAATCACCGCTTTGATGCACAATATGGAGAATTACCCTATGGATATGATCACAAATATGTGTATTCTCATTTCGGATATAACCTTAAAGCCACTGATATGCAAGCGGCGATAGGATGCTCCCAACTTAAGAAATTACCGTATTTTATTGAACAAAGAATCAGGAACTTCAATTATCTTTATCAAGCATTAATTTCAATATCTGACAAATTATTGCTTCCAGAACCTCTTGAGAATTCGATTCCTAGTTGGTTTGCATTCCCACTCACATGTCTACAGGAAAATAGAAGAGAAATAATTGTTCGTTATCTTGAAAATCACGGAATCCAAACCCGTTCCTTGTTTGCAGGAAATCTACTAAAACACCCCTGCTTTGATCAAATGCGAAAAACAAAAGAAGGATATCGGGTTGTAGGGTCTCTACAAAATACGGATAAGATCATGCGCGATACATTTTTAGTGGGTATTTATCCAGGTATGACTGAGGAAACACTTGGACAAATTACTTTACGACTTAGTGAAGCTGTGAATATTTAGCAAAAGGAAGGGTTTTGGATTAATTTTTAAAAGCCTTGAGGTGACATAGAGTCTGGTAATGCACCTTTTGCGCAATAAATAGAAGGATCTATTAATGCAAATAAAGTTGTCTAAGTATATTTCTGAATTTTTGGTGGAAAATGGATTCACCAATATTTTTTCAGTAGTAGGTGGTGGATCAATGCATCTAAACGATGCTTTTGGGCATCAGGATGGACTTCATGTGACTTATCATCATCACGAACAAGCTGCGGCTATGGCTGCAGAAGCATTTTTTCGTGTTAATAATCAGATGTCATGCACCTGTGTCACATCAGGTCCTGGAGCTACAAATGCGATAACAGGATGTTTGTGTGCATATACAGATTCGATTCCCGTTTTATTTATCTCTGGTCAGGTACCTAGAGGCAATTCAGCTGCAAGTACAGGAACAAAAGTGCGTTTTTTTGGAATTCAAGAAGTCGACATTGTTTCTGCAATCAAAAGCATGACAAAATATGCTGTAACTGTCAATGAACCTCTTGAAATTAGATATCATCTAGAAAAGGCACTACAACTGGCAAGATCTGGGAGACCCGGGCCAGTATGGCTAGACATTCCATTGGATGTTCAAGGTGCGATCATTGAGACTGTAGACCTTAAAAAGTACCACAAACAGAGCCAAAAGAATCAGCATGAATTAGAAGACGAACAAATTCTGGTTAAGCTTTTAGAAAAGATTCAATCATCAGAAAGACCAGTCATAATTGCTGGAAATGGGATTCGATTAGCGGGAGCACATCAAGAATTCTTAAGACTTGTATCGCTATTGAATATTCCTGTCATAAGTTGTATGAGCAGTATTGATGTTATCGAATCAAATAATCCTTTATATATTGGCCGATGTGGTCCTACTGGTACACGGGCAGGAAATTTTGCTATGCAAAATTGTGACTTCTTATTTTCTATCGGAAGTAGATTGGGGATTTCTGTAACTGGTTTTAATTTTAAAGCCTGGGCAAGAGCTGCTTACAAAGTGATGGTAAATATTGACGAAGAAGAGCTTAAGAAAAAACAGATTCAAATTGATTTACCGATTTGTGCTGATGCAAAATTATTTATAACTGCACTAACTAAGGTGTGCAAAAACAAGAATCTCACTAAACACACTGCATGGAATAAAACATGTTCTAAATGGAAAAACAATTATCCTGTTGTTGGCCAAAGTCACTATGACAACGATCAAAAGACTAATATATATGCTTTTTTCAATGAGTTAAGCAAGGAAATGCTTGAATCGTCAATATTAGTAGTAAGTATCGGTATGGTTAGAGTTGCAGGAAGTCAATCTGTGATAATTAAAAAGGGGCAACGTTTTATTACCAACCCAACTACTGCATCCATGGGTTATTGTCTCCCTGCAGCCATCGGAGCCTGTATCGCAAATGGGAAGCAATCCGTTGTCTGTGTCACTGGGGATGGAAGTTTTCAAATGAATATTCAGGAATTACAGACTATCGTCCAAAATAAATTACCGATAAAGATATTTGTTATCAATAACGAAGGTTATCATTCGATTCGGCAAACACAAAACCATTATTTCAACGGAAATTTGGTTGGCGTGGGTAATGATAGCGGTGACTTGAGCTTTCCTGATCTTTCAAAAATTGCCTGTGCCTATGGTATTACATATTATTCATGTTCAAAGACCCATGATCTTAATTCTGTAATAACAGAAGTCCTTACAAGTCAAAGTTCAGCAATTTGCGAAGTAATTGTAGGATTAGATCAAGAAACCCAACCAAAACTTTCCAGCCGTCAACTTAGGGATGGCAGAATAGTATCACAAAGCCTGGAGAATATGTATCCCTTCCTTCCGTTAGACGAACTTAAAGCCAATATGTTGATTCCGCTCTGGGAGGAAGACATACCTTGACACAGCCAAAAAAAAGTGTGGTAATAACAGGAGCTACCTCAATGATTGGTGTTGCGTTAACGCAACAGTTTATCAAGAAGGATGTGCGTGTTTTTTCAGTGGTTCAGCCTGGCACAAAAAAGATGAACCGAATTCCTTCATCAGATCTGATAAAAATAATACAGTGCGATAGTGAAAACTATCGCAATCTTCCAAATTTAATTAGCCATGAATGTGATACTTTTTTCCATCTGGGTTGGAAAGCGACAGGAGTAAAACGCAACGAAAATATTTTTTTGCAACTAGAAAATATCCGCTTCACGATCCATGCATCGAGATCTGCAAAAGAACTTGGGTGTAAACGGTTCATAGGTGCTGGATCCCAAGCAGAATACGGGAAAACACAAGGAGTTATTTTAACACCTGAATCACCCACCAATCCTGATACTCCTTACGGAATTGCTAAATATGCCGCGGCTAAATGTGCTGAACTCGAGTGTCAGATGCTTGGTTTGGAATTTGTTTGGGTAAGAATATTTAGTGTTTTTGGGATTTATGACAAACCAACCACGATGATAAGTTCAGCAATCAGAAAATTTTTAAACAATGAACAAATGTCTTTTACTTCTGGTGAACAATATTGGGATTACTTATTTTCTGAGGATGCAGGAATTGCGCTTTATATGATAGGACAATCTAAAAACACTAGACATGTGTACTGTCTTGGAAGTGGAAGAAGTTATAAACTTTCTTATTACATCTATGCTATGCGTGATATTATTAACCCTGAATATAAGGTGGTTTTGGGAAACATGGCTTTAAATTCAAACCAACCAACCAACTTGTGCGTAGACATTTCATCCCTCACCAATGACACAGGATTTGTCCCTCAATTTACTTTTGAAGATGGGGTAAGGAAAACCATCGAATGGATGAAAGCGGAGAAAATTGCATGAAGAAAATCAGCATAGTGATCCCAACTTATAACGAAGTCCAAAATATCCGACAACTTTGTGATGTGCTTATCACTTTGTTTGAAACCCAGCTATCACATTATGATTATGAAATTATAATTATCGATAATCATTCCACTGATGGAACGAGAGATGAAATAGAAGTGATTTGCAGCCAAAACCATCGGATCAAAGCAATCTTCAATACTAGGAATTTTGGACAATTAAAGTCTCCAGTCTATGGACTCAAGCAGGCATATGGAGATTGTGTAATAAAGCTTTGCGCAGATTTTCAGGACCCTCCAGAAATGATTGTAGATTTTCTAAAGGAGTGGGAAAAAGGGTGGAAGATTGTCATTGGAATCAAAGATTCAAGTGAAGAGAGCAAAGTTAATTATTTCATTCGCTCCAGCTTTTACAAACTTATCCAGAAAATATCTGATGTAGAGCAAATTCGCCACTTTACTGGATTTGGTCTGTATGACAAACAATTTATCGATATTTTACGCGAGTTAGATGACCCCCTTCCTTACCTTCGCGGAATCGTAGCTGAACTCGGATTTGATTACAAAGCCATTCCTTACAGACAACATAAACGTCGTGGCGGAAAAAGTAAAAATAATTTTATATCACTTTACGATTATGCAATGATCGGAATCACTTCATACTCAAAAATATTTTTACGGATTTCAACATTAATCGGCTTTGGTATTGCTGCTATCAGTATCATTATCGGAATCGTATATTTGATCTTAAAATTGTTGTTTTGGGACCGTTTCCCAGCGGGGACTGCACCAATTCTTATAGGTTTGTTTTTTTTCTCCTCTGTTCAGCTGTTTTTTATAGGAATTCTTGGAGAGTACATAATAAGCATCAATACCAGGGTGATGCGCAGACCCTTGGTTATTGAAGAAAAAAGGATTAACTTTAAGGATATTTCTGCACAGAAGTAAAAAGTGTGGAGGTCTTAAATCAAGTTATGGAAATAATAGATATCTCCTCTTGGATAAAAACAAGGTATTTACGATTATCAAGAGAAGTTCGAATTGCTTTTTTTTCTGCTTTGATTATTGCAGTAATTACTCATTTAACGATACTCACCAACAAACTTATCAATCATGATTCTGTTGGATATTTGTATGGATCTGGTATTCGTCTTGATCAGGGAAGGTGGTTCTATTTTTTTCTAAACAAAGTTAGAGGTGGTTTTTTTGTTAATGGGATAATCAATCCTCTGGCAATCATCTTACTAAGCATAACCGCTTCTCTAACCATCCATGTTTTGCAAATAAAGAACTGGCTCAACATTGTTTTAGTATCAGGCCTATTAGTAACATTTCCATCTACTGTGGGCATATTTGTATATGGTGGCGCTGATAAATTTTTCTTTGCACTTCTTTTAGCTACTCTAGCTGTTTATTTTGCCACCAAAGAGAAATCATGGGCATGGGTTGTCAGTATTGTTTCTTTGACTTTGTCACTAGGGACCTATCAAGCTTACATAGGATATAGTTTAGGATTATTTATAATTCTTTGTTTTGTAAAAGCAATAAAAAACGAGGTGAGATCCAGGGAAATCCTCTTAGAAGGTTTAAGATATCTTCTGATCATAATAATCAGTATAGCCTTATATTATGGGATTCTTCAACTTAGTTTGAAAGCCACTGGAACAACACTCACGGCTTATCGGGATATAGACAATATGCAAAGTCCATCTCTCGCATCTATACCTGAATTAATTTATCAAGCATACAAAAAAGTATATCGTTTTTTTTATTATGACAAGTACGGAATAACCACTCCATTTTTTATTTGGGCATATCGTATTTCAATATTCTTAATTGTATTATTCTCAATCCTAATTGGTTTATTTACCAAATTATATAGAAAGCTTAATTTGATACTGGCGTTTTTTCTTGCGATATTATTTCCATTGGGGGTTCATATCATTGCTGTTTTAGGACAAAACCCGGACACGCACTGGTTAATGATCTATCCTTTTGTGTTGGTATACATATTGTTAGTTAAATTAACAGAAATACTTAATGATATTTCTGAAGATAAAAAACAAAAAAGCTTGGAGTTAACTGACAAAAAAACCAATAAAATTAATATATTTAAGAATAATAGTTTGAGCGTTCTAAATTGGACAGCGGTAATATTCACAGTAGTTTTGATATTTAATTGGTTCAAATTAGCAAATCTGGGATACTTCCATATGCAACTTTCTTATGAATCATCTTATGCCACTGCTGTTCGTATTACACATGATATTTCAAAGATGGAAGGTTACACTACTGATACAAGGGTCGCAATTATAACAGAGCCAGTCCCGTTCATCACCACTCGTCCTGAGTTTACAGCTCTAAATAAAATTTCTGGGATTGAGGGAGATGATATATATATGAATAGATTAGATTATTATCAAATGTTCAATAATTTTCTTTCTTTTAGGGTTATAGGTCCCAAAACCAGTGATCTAAATATTATTAAAAGTTCTGAAGAATTTTTGAATATGCCTATTTATCCCAATGACGGATACATACAGATGATTAATGGGATTATTGTCATAAAGGTCCCATAGATTTTATTTAGCTTTACACCTTATTCTTCCATCATTCTGAAATCAACAAGCAATTTAAGTACTTAAGTTGATTGGGGTACCCTTTTTTGGACGGAAAATGTAGATAAGCTATCGACAGAATAAGCACATTTATTTGATCAGTAGATTTTTTTGGTAAGCAGATGCTGTAAAAATTGTGTTTGTAAGATTTAAAACAATATTTCTTTCCAAACTACAGGCATTTTCTCCTGATCCTTTCAGCTATAATAATCGTATGAGCAAATTCACATTGGCGCTCACCGCCCTCCGCGAATTGGGGTTTACGAAGCTATTAAATCTTGCTGTCTACCGCTTCGGACTCAAATCCGGTCATTTCCAGCGTCTCACGCCCATCCCGATCCCTCGCCCAGTTGCATTTTCCGATATCATAACGCATCTTTTTTCACCTCCACCTCCCACCTTTTTCGAAGAACATCGCATCTCATTAAGGCAAATTCTATCTGAAGCGGATGCCATCAGTAAGGGTCAAGTAAAACTTTTTGGCGGAGACCCAGTCGCCATGAACCTCTCTCCCCAGCCACCACTATTGCATTGGACAGCCTATGAACAAGGTCATGCCACCTGGGGAAAAGAGGATATTAAAGAGATTTGGGAACCCGCACGCTTTTCTTGGGCCTTCACCCTGGCGCGTGCATATGCTATTCAACCGGATGAAACTTATTCACAGGCTTTCTGGCGATATTTCGAACAATTCCGGCTTGCCAATCCACCTTACCAGGGACCCAATTGGACCTCTGCACAGGAATCTGCGCTGCGCATCCTCGCTTTTACCTTTTGTGGGCATATCTTTTACCAATCTATTTCCTCCACCACTGAACGCCAAGGTGCACTTGCCCAGGCTATTGCAGATCATGCTGACCGTATCCCACCCACACTAATTTATGCCCGTTCACAAAACAATAATCACTTGCTGAGTGAAGCTGTTGGGCTCTACACAGCAGCAGCTGTATTACCAACCCATCCGCATGCCACCTCATGGCGTAAGTTGGGGTGGAAGTGGTTCAATCGCGGCATTCAAAATCAGATCAGCGAAGAAGGCACCTATAGCCAGCATTCTACCAACTATCACCGCCTGATGCTGCATCTTACCTTGTGGATGCAGCTCTTAATTCAACAAACAAACGCGCAGCCCTTGCCAGAAGCGACGCTTTCGCGTTTATCAGCAGCGGTCCAGTGGCTGTGGGCGTTAGTCGATCCTGAAACCGGTTATGTGCCAAATCTTGGCGCCAATGATGGCGCGCATATCCTTCCATTGACATCGCTGAGTTATCAGGATTACCGCCCAATACTACAGGCTTCTGGGATCGTATTCTTAAAACAAACCATCCTGCCGCCGGGCAAGTGGGATGAATTGGCATATTGGATGAACATCCCGCTCAATCCTGCTTCTGAAATGCTTGTTCAACCCCAGTCTGTCGATATGCCACGTCTGGACAGTTCCAATGGCAGGGCATTTATCCACGTCGCCAACTTCACTGACCGACCTTCCCATGCGGATCAATTGCATGTTGATCTGTGGTTTAAGGGTTTAAACCTTGCCCAAGACCCAGGCACCTTTTCTTACAATGACTTACCTCCCTGGCAGAACGCCCTTGCCTCTAGCCTGGTTCATAACACCATCACCCTTAATGATCAGGATCAGATGACCTTTGCCTCCCGCTTCCTTTGGCTCAATTGGGCTCAAGCATCTATCACTGAGCAAGCATTATCAAACGATGGACGGTTAACTGCACTTACCGCAGTCCATAATGGCTATCGACGGCTAGGATGGCAGCATCAACGTACGCTTTCCGCTCCCTCAGAAGACACATTCATTATCGATGACTTGCTAGTTCCATGCCGAAAGAACCCGGATATCATCAAAGCCCGCCTTGCCTGGCTGATGCTTGACTTGCCCTGGGAACTAAAACTCAATCGTCTATCGCTCACCACACCGGATTTCAGCCTGTCATTAACCATTTCTGGCGCTGAATCCCTTGCACTGGTACGAGCAGGTGAATGCCTCTCAGGAGATCTCTCTCCCAAACCTTCCTGGGGTTGGTACTCACCTACCTATGGACAGCGTATTCCAGCCTTGCATTTAATTGCCTTCACTACAGCCGTTGTAAAGCCTTTTTTCTCGTCTTCCTTCAAGCTCTCATAATTTTGTCACGTACTTCGTACCAACTTCAAGTAGAGTAAAATTGTTAACATGCACATTCTCTTAATTCACCAGGCTTTTGCTGCGTTAAATGATCCCGGCGGTACGCGCCATCACGAATTGGCACGCTATCTTTCAGACCTTGGACACAAGGTGACCGTGATTGCCAGCCCGGTTTCCTACCTGACTGGCAAATCACAATCCCCCTCACATTGGTCTGAACAGCAGATTGACGACCACGGGGTTACTATTATCCGTGCATGGACACTTCCTGCGCTGCATCGCTCCTTTGTGTGGAGGGTGTTCAGTTTCTTTTCGTTCATGTTTTCATCCTTCTGGATTGGGCTTTCAGTAAAAAAAGTGGATTTGGTATGGGGAACCACACCACCCATCTTTCAAGGCATCACCGCCTGGCTGCTGACACGGCTAAAACGTATTCCATTTCTCTTTGAAGTCCGCGATCTTTGGCCAGCGTTTGCCATTGCTGTAGGTGTTCTCAAGAATCGTTGCTTAATTCGTTTATCAGAATGGTTGGAGCGCTTTCTTTATCGACATGCAGATCATCTGGTGGTCAACTCTCCTGGTTTTATAGATCATGTCAAAAAGCATGGCGCAAAAGAGGTAACCTTAATCCCCAATAGTGCTGATCCAAATATGTTTGACCCCAAAATATCCGGATCAGCATTCAGGGCAGCCATTGGACTTAACGATCAATTTGTGGTGTTATATGCCGGCGCACATGGCATGTCAAACGATCTCAATGTTGTTTTGGATACCGCAGATCTCATGCGAAACCAGCCAAACCTGGTAATAGTCCTATTAGGGGATGGTAAAGAAAAGCCGATCTTGTTAGCAAGGGCACAAGCCCTTGATCTCAAAAACGTGGTGTTTCTTCCACCCTTGCCCAAAAGTGAAATTCCAGGTGCCTTGGCATCAGCCGATGCCTGCCTTGCCATTTTAAAGCCACTTGAGCTTTATAAAACGACTTATCCTAATAAAGTTTTTGACTATATGGCAGCAGGAAAACCTGTTTTGCTAGCAATCGATGGAGTCATTCGGCACTTGGTAGAGCAAGCCAACGCTGGGTTGTTTATTAACCCTGGGGATCCGAGTGCCTTGGCAGATGGCATCCATCAACTCATGGCAGATAAGGCAGTGGCTCAGACCATGGGGGAATCTGGGCGCAAGTATATTGAAAATAATTTTTCACGTGCAAAAATAGCAGATCAATTTAATAATCTGCTTTTGTCATTAAGGAGGTAGCATGCCCGAAAAAATTCTAGTAGTAGATGATGAAATTTCACTCCAGGAAACCCTGGCGTATAATCTCACAAAAGAGGGTTACGAAGTCATGGTTGCAGGTGATGGAACAGCTGCGATAGATTTGGCGCGCGCACAAAAACCCGACATGATCATCTTGGACGTCATGTTGCCGGGTTTGGACGGCTTTGAAGTCTGTCGTATTTTACGTCAGGAAAGCAACATCCCTGTGCTGATGCTGACTGCCCGTGATGATGAAATTGATCGTGTTGTTGGGCTTGAAGTTGGTGCAGATGACTACCTTGCCAAACCCTTCAGCATGCGCGAGTTAATTGCGCGGGTAAAAGCTATGCTGAGACGCGTCCGTCTTATTCTTGAAGAAATTGGAACCGCAGAAAAGGATACGCTTATCCGTCCGCTTGTCTTTGGTAATTTGATCATTGACCAATCCCGCCGGGAAGTTAAACTGAATGATGTTGTTCTTCCCCTAAAACCAAAGGAGTATGAATTACTTACCTTTATGGGGCAGCACAAGGGACAGGTCCTTTCACGGCAATTCATCTTGGAGCGTGTATGGGGATGGGATTTTGTCGGAGATTCGCGTACTGTAGATGTTCATATCCGCTGGCTAAGGGAAAAGATTGAGGTTTCTCCAGAATTACCTGAACGGATTGTAACTGTAAGAGGTGCTGGTTACCGTTTTGAGGGTTAATCATGCGATTTTCGTTTTATAAACGGATTGCTCTACCATATATCCTGTTAATACTGGGGGTTGTCGTGATTTTGGCAGTAGCACTTCCATTAGTTCTAAAGCAAACCATTGCTGCCGGAGAACACAAACTGGCACTATTCTATTGGATTCTGGGGGTTGTTAGTCTGCTGGCAATTGCTGTTGCCTTATTGTTTGCCCACCTTTTTTATGTTCGCATTCTTAGTCCCCTTCAGCAGCTAATAGATGCTGCCAGGCAAATTGGAACAGGAGCCTATAAGCAAGCGGATATACCTGGTGCCAGCAGCGAAGTCCAGGTTCTGGGAAACGCATTGCGCATGACATCGCAGCAAATTGGTGCGCAAATAGAAGCCCTTACCACAGAACGTGCCATGCTTTCTACGGTTCTTAAATCGATGACAGATGGCGTCTTGATTGCAGACTTTGATGGGCATGTTCAGCTGCTCAATCCTGCCGCTGAACGCTTATTTCGCATCAAAGAATTCGATGCTTTGGGGCGCTCGGTTGTCGAGGTCATGCGCCATCACCAGCTTGTTGACCTTTGGTCAAAAACCCGCGAAGGAGATCCTCAAACAATTTCATTGGAGTTAGGCGCAAATCACACTTTTCTTCAGGTTATTGGTATCCCCTTAAGCCCTCAACTGTCAGAGCGTTCCATGCTTCTTTTTCAGGATTTAACCCAGATCCATCGTCTTGAAACTGTCCGGCGGGATTTTATCTCCAACGTCTCTCATGAACTTCGCACACCCATGGCATCATTGAAAGCCTTGAGCGACACTCTCCTAGGTGGTGCGCTGGATGACCCTCCTGCTGCCAGGCGCTTTGTCACCCGCATGGATACAGAAGTTGACAACCTTACTTTGCTTGTCAATGAATTACTGGAGCTTTCTCGCATTGAGGGTGGGCGCGTCAATTTTGAGTTTCAACGCATCACCCCAAGCACTTTACTGATCATTCCCACTGAGCGTATGTCGCTCCAGGCAGAACGGGTAGGCTTAACGTTGATTAATGAATGTCCATCAGATCTTCCTCCAGTGTTTGCTGATAAAGATCGAATTTCTCAGGTGATTATCAATCTTCTTCACAATGCCATCAAATTCACACCCCATGGGGGTACGATTTGGGTTGGAGCATGTCAGGAAGGGAAAAACATTCTCTTCTGGGTGAAAGATACCGGCGTTGGAATTGCCAAGAAAGATCTAACCCGCATCTTTGAACGCTTCTATAAGGCGGATCGGGCAAGATCTGGGGGGGGTACAGGATTGGGTTTATCAATTGCCAGGCACATGATCGAGGCTCATGGCGGTACGATCTGGGCTGAGAGCGAAGAGGGTAGTGGTAGTTCATTCTTTTTCACTATTCCCCTGGCATAATTTTAGTTTAAGACAACATTAAGGTTTTTCTGCTTTTATGCAAATCTTTAATCTGTTCTTGACAAACTAGTTTCGTAAAAATCACCAAGTCTGATATTATTATCATGCTAAATCTTGCTCTAAGTGTGTAAACTGACGCTGTAAATGGATTGCCAAAAAAAGCCTGGAGGAAATATGCCTCGATTGACATTGGATAAAGAAATTCAAATGGTAAAGGATGAAATCCTGTTACTTGGCAGCTTGGTCGAACAAGCTTTGCTCAATGCGGTCGATGCCCTGAAAAGGCGAGATGTCAAATTTGCTTTGCAAATTGAACGCGCCGATGACAAGATCAATGAAAAGCGTTTCGCAATCGAAAATCGAGTCTTAATTGTCATTGCCACCCAACAACCCTTGGCACGGGATTTGCGCTTCCTCGCCTCCGCTCTCGAAATCAACACCGAACTAGAGCGTATGGGGGACTATGCCAAAGGCATAGCCAAAGTTGCTCGCAGGGTAGATGGAGACGAAACCCCCATCCCCATCCGTGAGATTATTAGTGCAGCGGATTTGTCTGTCTCCATGCTACATCGCGCTTTGGATGCGTTTATATTGGAAGATGTCGATCAAGCACGCAGTATTCCTGATGAAGACATACAAGTAGATGATCTTTACAATTTTGTTTATCATAAACTGATTGAAAGCATGATTGCAAATCCCGCCGTCATTGACCATGCCAGTTTGATTATGTGGGTGATTCATAATATTGAGCGCTTTGCAGACAGGGTCACCAATATTTGTGAACGCACAATCTTCATCGCTACTGGTGAATTAATGGAAATGGCTGGTTCCTACGAGGAATGGGAAGACGAGCAGTAAGTCAACGCCGATTGGATAATAAAATAAAAAGTGCGTATCTGCGCACTTTGTTCTTTAACTCCCTATTTTCATAGACACAACAAAAATTTTGCTTACCCAAATCTGCCTTCCACATAGTCGATAGTACGTTTGTCCATGGGTCTGGTGAAGATTTCCTTCCCTTTCGCAGTTTCGATCAGTTCACCTTGCAGAAAAAATGCTGCTAAATCTGCCACCCTGGCTGCTTGTTGAATGGAATGTGGAACAAGAATGATGGTATAGTCTGATTTTAATTCCTGCAGTGAGTATTCAACTTTGGATGTGGATATGGGATCCAGACCTGAAGTAGGTTCATCTAGAAGAATGATTTCAGGTTTTAATGCCAGGCTGCGGGCAAGGCAAATCCGCTGTTGTTGACCGCCAGAAAGCGCAAAAGCAGGATCATCAAGCCGATCTTTCACCTCATCCCAAATAGCCGCCTGCGTAAGACTGCGTTCCAGTGATTCCTGTAAAAGGCTTACGTTTTTCTCGCCAGCTAGCTCAAGCCCATACAGAACATTTCGGCGAATGCTAAATGGCAGAACTACCGGGCTGGCAAACACCATCCCGATCTTTCTTCGTAGAGAGATGACATCAGCATCTTTAGCTAAGATGTCTGCGCCATCCAGCCAAACTTTTCCTGACGCAACTTTCACGTCTGCCAAATTGTTTAATCGATTGATCGTTCGTAATAAGGTAGATTTTCCTCCGCCTGCTGGTCCAAAAAGAACAGTAATCTGATTGGCTGGAATGGTTAAATTGATATTCTTGAGCGATTCTGTACCGTCCGCGTATTGTATAGTCAAGTTCTCTATGAGGATCTTATCCATCATGTCACCATTGCCTTTTGGCACGTGCGCGCGTTCGGATTAAAGTTGCAATAAGGTTCATACTGATAACAAATACTAACAAAACTAAAGCCGTTCCAAATTGAATTTGGATTGGCATCCCTGGCACCTGTGTGGAAATGACAAACAAGTGATAAGGCAGTGCCATGCTCGCATCCATCGGTGAGGTTGGCAGGCGAGGTAGGAAGAAAGCTGCCACCGTAAACATAATTGGCGCAGTCTCGCCTGCAGCCCTTTCCAGTCCAAGGATCACACCCGTCAGGATACCCGGCAGGGCTTGTGGCAATACAATTTTCCAGACCGTTTGCCAGTGCGTCCCTCCAAGTGATATACTGACCACGCGAAACGATTGCGGCACGGCTCTCAAGGCTTCTTCAGTTGTGCTAATAATGACTGGCAATGTCATGATCGAAAGGGTGAGGGATCCAGCCAGGATACTGGTTCCTAAATTCAGGAACAGGACAAATAAACCTAACCCAAATAGCCCATAAACGACAGATGGAATACCTGCCAAATTCGTAATTGCAATTCGTATCAACCGTGTCCAAACATTGTCCGGTGCATATTCTGATAGGTAGATGGCTGCGCCGATCCCAAGTGGCACAGAAAAAATTGCAGTCCCCAATGTCAGGTAAAGTGTTCCTACAATGGCCGGCAATATTCCACCAGAACGCATGCCGTTATACGGATATCCCAGGATGAAATCCGGCGTGATCCCCTTTGCGCCTTTAGTGAAAATGTAAATCACAACACTCAGAATCAGGATAACAATCAGGATGGCAATTATGCTCAGGGCGGAATATCCAACACTTTGGGTAACTTGACGTTTGCGGGAGGAGTGATTCATGAAAGGATTCTCTCTGCGCGCTTCTGCTTTCGATACATTAATAATGAAGCAGTCACATTAACAATCAGTGAAATTAAGAACAAGATGATTCCAATAAAAAACAGTACATGATAATGGGTACTGCCTTTGGCAACCTCGCCCATTTCTGCCGCGATGGTTGCAGTCATGGTTCGGGCAGGTAGAAAAAGCGATTTTAATCCATCTGGCATGACAGCCGCATTTCCCGTAACCATCATCACTGTCATTGTCTCGCCAATCGCCCTCCCGATTCCAAGCATGACTGCAGTCAAAACGCCGGATCGTGCTGCAGGAAGAGTGACCCGCCAGATTGTTTGCCATGGGGTAGCCCCAATCGCCAATGAGGCATCCCGATACGAGCGAGGTACAGCGTCCAGCGCATCTTCCGAGATGGAAACAATGGTTGGAATAGAAATGGCACCTAACAGGATTGCGCCGGCCAAAGCAGTTAATCCTGTTGGCAGGTCAAACAGTTTACGTAGATAAGGAGACAAAACCAGAATCCCCAAAAACCCAAGTACTACTGAGGGCAGCCCACCCAGAATTTCAATAATGGGCTTGAGCAAGTTGCGTAGCCAACGTGGAGCAATTTCAGAGATAAAAATTGCGGTAAATAATCCGATTGGCACTGCAAAAATTGCCGCACCTAAAGTCACCAAAAGAGTTCCACCGAGCAGCGGAAGAATACCGTAATACCCCTCAATTGGATACCAGCGAATTGAAAATAAGTTGCCTGGTTCAACTTCTCTTAGCGCTGGAATCCCTTCGCCCCACAGGAAATAAAAGATCATCAACACAAAAATAATGGCAGAATAGCCGCATGTCCTGATCAAAGGTGTGATAATAGCATCAGCCTTTTGCGCGGGAGGGGTGTCTTTCTGAAACGCTTTCAAAAAAATGCTGCTCATAAATCGAAATCTTATTCTCCAATTGGCACAAAACCCAGTTCAAGCACGATTTTTTGCCCTTCATCTGACAAAATCCATTCCACATAATCTTTGAGCGCACCCATTGGTTCACCATCAGTATAGATATAAAGATCACGTGAAATGGGGTAGTTTAATGCATTTACCGTTTCAGCAGATGGTAAAACAAAAGGACCTTCCGCTCCCTTGCTTACCTTGATCATTTTTACTTCAGATGTCACATACCCCAGACCGTCATACCCAATGGCGTGCGGGTTATCCCTTACTTCGGTTGTGATCCCTTCTGAGGAAGGCAACAAAAGTGTGCGGGGATCGGGCAGCAGCTTGCTTGTTTTGTCACCCATTCGCAAGACAGTCTCAAGGAAATAGACATGTGTGCCCGAATTGGTTTCACGCGATAGGCGCACGATTTCCAAATCGTTTCCCCCAACTTCTTGCCAATTATTGATTTTCCCGGAATAGATGTCCGAAATCTGCTTTAATGTCAGTTGGTCAACCGGGTTATTACGGTTGACAATAATCGCAATAGCGTCCCGGGCGATGACAGTTTCGTAAGGCTCAATACCATTTGCCTGGGCATTTGAAATTTCTTCTTCTGTGATTTTTCTGGATGCATTCGCAATATCCGCAGTGCCATTCAACAAAGCAGCAATACCTGTTCCGCTTCCCCCGCCAGTAACTGAAATATTGATCATCGGGTGTTGTTTTTGATATGCCTCAGCCCAAGCCAGAGCAAGGTTGACAATTGTATCAGAGCCTTTGTTCTCAAAAGAAATCGTCTGAACGTCATTGGTTTGTTGAATTGAATCAGAAGGTTGTGCTACGCAGGAAGAGACTGCAATCCAAACAAAAAGCGTAATGGCAAGATAGACAACCCTTCTCATTGTTTGGATTATATTCGAAAAACAAGCCTATTGTTTTATTAAATTGTTAAGAACTTCTCTTGCGCCTCGACGCACACTTGTCAGTATTGACTATAAGGTACAATTGTTGCGATGGAAACACCTCAAGAAGCAATCATAGAAGCAAATCATATAAATTTCTTTTACGGTAAAAAGATTGCCTTAAAAGATATCAATTTGCATGTTTTGCCAAAAAAAGTGACAGCCCTGATAGGGCCTTCAGGCTGCGGTAAATCCACATTTTTACGCTGTCTAAATCGCATGAATGACACCATCAAAGGCACCCGACTTGAAGGGGAAATTTTATTTGAGGGCAATAATATCTATGATCCTACGGTCGATCTTCCGCTCCTGCGTCAGCGTATCGGTATGGTTTTTCAAAAGCCGAACCCCTTTCCCCAATCTATTTTTGATAACGTAGCTTTTGGGCCACGCGTTACTGCCATGAAACTTAACAAAAATGAACTAGACAATTTGGTAGAACAAAGTTTACGACAGGCAGCTCTTTGGGATGATGTTAAATTAATCTTGAAACAAGATGCATTAAGCCTATCTCTCGGGCAACAGCAAAGGCTGTGCATCGCACGGTTGCTGGCAGTGCATCCAGAGGTCATTCTGATGGATGAACCAGCTTCAGCTTTGGATCCAATTGCCACCAGCCACATCGAAGCCCTGATAACTGAGCTCAAAAAGAATTACACCATTGTTATTGTGACTCACAATATGCAGCAGGCTTCTCGCATCTCCGACTTTACCGGCCTTTTTTGGATGGGCGAACTGGTGGAGATGTCTCCCACGGATATCATGTTCACCAATCCGACCCAAAAAATATCAGAAGACTATATCACCGGCAGGCTCGGCTAAAACACCAATCAAATTTCTGTTGAAATTATTTGAGCTACTTTATTGCTTCAACGATGGCATCAGCCCATTGGGCTGCATGTTCCATCTCTCCATCCATCAAGGGTCCTTCTGAGGCGGATACCGCAAACCAGTTTTCTGGCACAGCCGGATTGCCGCCCTTTCGGACCATCCCCTTAAGGATTTTTTCTGCGGCATAACCAAATATTTTGATCATGAATACCAGGAACTTAGGAGATTTTTCGTCTGGAGTAAAACGCGTATCAAAAGCTGCCACATTCATCCCCTTAATTGTATCCCCAGGCAGATTTTTTAGAAATGACTTGATATTGGGTGAAGCTGAAAAGGCGCGTGTTGGAGAACCGACAACCAAAAGCTTGATGCCATTAAGGTAACTCGCCTCGTATTGATCCACCTTAATCACATTGACATCCCCGTATTTGCTCAATGCCTTACCAATTTCCTGAGCTGCCTTCTCAGTATTGCCAAAAAAAGAATCGTAAACAACTAATGCTTTCATAGGTCCATCCTTTTCCTTAATCAGGGTTTGTCAAGTATTAGAAAACACTATCACTCCTTAACTATACTCAATTAATAATCCAAATCAGCGCTTTTCTTCTCAAGACGTTTTAGTAAGATATAGTTGATGATGGCGATCATCACCATGGCTACCATCAAAAATAGGTAAGCGATACGCCAGTTGGACTCTCCTCCGGTCATCATGGTAAATTCTGACATACCGCCGATGCCTGAAATAAGTGTCAACGGCATAAAAATGGTTGTGATCAGGGTTAACCTCCGCATAATGGCATTTGTCTGGTTTGCAGCTCTTGTCATTTTGTTATTCAGAAGGGATAAATACATTTCCATCAAACTGGTAACCAGGTCGCGTGCCGATTCTGACATTTCGTAATACTTGGAAAGGTGATCGTAAATATCCCGGAAATAAAGAATAGACTTCTCAGGAAAAAAGCTGCTGTCTCCTCGGATAATTTTGCCAACGATCTCTCGTTCATGAAAAAGAGATCTCCGTATAGTTAGCAAATCCCGTCGAGAATCTGTTAGCGTGGAAGGATCGAATCCCGATAAATCGGCCATGATCGTTTCCTCATCATGATCAAGATCTTCTTCGAGTGCTTCAATGGCTTCAAATTTTCGGTCCACCACCTTGTCCAATATCAGATGCAATAAATAGGAAGGACCCTGGGTAAGGTTGCTGGTATCCGCTCCTAATGAACGTTCGATGACTTTCAACATATTTTCACCAACCGTCGAAGGGGTTGATACAGTGATGAGAAAATTCTTCCCCAACATCACATCCAACTCCCCCAGGCTTAATACATCATCAACCTTTTCATAGGTGTTAAAAATCATAAAACTGTAAGTCGGGAAGTTTTCCAACTTGGCAATTTGTTCTTGGTCTGTACAGTCTTCAATTGAAAGGGGATGCAGTCCAAAGGGTTCAACAAGATGAAACAGATCTTCCTTGGTGGGATGGAAATAATCTAGCCATAAATAACCACCATCCTTAATAGAAGCAATGGCATCGCTCAAGGATGATATCAGTTTGATCTTCCCAGTGGGTGATATTTGAACAAAGTGAATCTGATTATCAGGCATCGCAATCTTCTTTCACAAGTATTTTTTCACTTGCTTACTACAATTAGATTTCAGGTAAATTAATGATGTGGGCGTTACCGTCCTTAAGGGCTTCCATGGCAGCAAAACTCGCTTGTGTGGTGCCAATTAACTGCTCATAAGGGATCGGGGGCTGTCCTTGCGTTTTAAGGGCATGCACGAAGGCTTGCCAACCAGCCTGATGACCTTTGTCCTGAATAAAGTGACTACGCACGCGCTTTGTCCGTCCATGCTGGGCAAGTTCAAGACCACGGAAATTATCCAAAACGCCAACTTTTCCACCACAAAACACTTCCACCCGCTCTTTTGGAAATGACTTATCACCATTCGCAAGATATGTAACATTGCCAATGGATCCATCTGGGTAATTGAAAGTCATTATGACATTATCCTGATGATATTTTCCATGATCTTCAAGCGCCTGAGCGCTCACTTTATCAGGATTTTCTCCCACTAAAAAGGTCAGGAAGTCAATGAAATGGCATCCCTCGCCGATAATGCGTCCTCCACCTTGCGTTGGGTCTTGCGTCCAGTGTTCTTGGGGTAAGTATCCGGCATTGACCCGATAGTGTGCAACCATTGGTTCAGAGCGTCCTGCAAAAAAAGATTTCAAACGAGTTGAGAGAGGTGCAAAACGCCGATTAAAACCAAGCATGAGCAAAGGAGTATCGGATTGTGTCAACACCTCCGCAATTTCAGCTAGCTGGTTTTGGGTTATGGCTAAAGGCTTCTCGCAAAAAACATGTTTACCCGCCTTTAATGCTGCCAAAATTTGTGATGCATGAAAATGGTGTCTTGTCAGAATGGCAACTATATTGATCGTCTCATCGTCCAGAATAATTTGTGGGTCTGAACCCGCATAGGCAAAGCCAAATTTTTTTGCCGCATTTTGTGCACTAAGCCCTGACCCAGAAACAATCCCAACGGGAGTCACGTTACCAGTCTTGTGAATCACTGGCAGAAAAACAGCGTTGGCATAATTACCCGCGCCAAGCACACCTAATGAGATAGATGATGGAACCTTCTGCTGGTGGTTAGGCGCAGCAGGATTGTAAATCTTCTTTTCAGGGGAAATTTCTTGATTTGGATAGGTAAGCAGAACTCCTAGGAAGGGCTCCTGGATCTTGCCCGTAATCATTGCATAAGCCAGGGGTGCCTGATCAATCGGAAAGCGGTGGCTTATTAAGGGTTGTAGGTCAATTTGCCCATTAGCCAGCAAATCCATAAACGCCTGCATGTTGCGCCTTTCCGTCCACCGCACATAGGCAATCGGGTAATCTTTTCCTTCCTCTTCATAAGTGGGGTCATACCGTCCGGGTCCATAGGAACGCGACACTACAAAATTGAGCTCTTTTTCATAGTAAGGCTTTCTTGGAATGTTCAACCCAACCGCGCCGACTGCAACCACATTCCCTTTGGCTCTGCAAATTGAGCCGGCAATCGTGATCGGATCATTCGAGCTCGTATCTGCACAAATCAAAACAGCGTCCACTCCCTGCCCAAAGCTCATGGTGGAAGCCGCTTCTTCAGCATCTTTGAGCAACACAGCCTTAAAGCCCATGCTTTCAGCCAGTTTGATTCGCTCAGGGTCAAGATCCACCCCAAGTACCTTACAGCCTGCCGCACGAGCGATCAGCGCAGAGAGCAGTCCCAACAGCCCCAAACCGATCACAGCCACAGACTCCCCAACCTTAAGGGATGATAGTCGAAAGCCTTGCATAGCAACAGCCCCCAGGGTGGTAAACGCCGCAGATTCAAAATCCACTGTATCTGCTAATTTGACCAGCAGGTTTTGCGGGACGTTAGCAAACTCCGCATGGACAGCGTAACCACCTCCCCCGCAAGCCACTCGATCTCCCACCTTGAATCCTTGTAATTCCTGCCCTACCTCAACGATGGTGCCTGATGAGGAGTAACCGAGTTCCATGGGCTGATCAAGGCGATTGGTGGTTGCTTGTAAGGTGGTTAGAATCCCTTCGCGTTTGGCTTTCTCTACTATCTGCCTTACGAGATCCGGGCGGGATTTGGCTTTTCCAATCAGGCTCTGTTGTGCAAATTCAACCAGCATGCGCTCAGTGCCGACTGATACCAGGGATGCAGCAGTTCGCACAAGGGCAGTTTTTGTACCTATGGATGGCACTGGTACTTCTGTAATCCGGGTCTCACCTGATTTCATATCCTGGAGGAGTTGTTTCATAAGTTAGTATCCGTAAAAATTTTTTAAAATTTAAGATTCATTAAGATTATAGCCCAAAAAAAGGGTGAAAATAAAATCTCAAAATCATCACCGGGTTTTGATTTTTTTAGCGTGTATAATAATGAAATGTCGACTATATTAACTAATAGAGGACTTGAATGAGGATTTTACCGACTGAACTGCCAGAAGTCTTAGTAATAGAACCAAAAGTATTTGAAGACTCGCGAGGCTTTTTTTTGGAGACCTATCACAAATTAAAGTTTACGACAGAGGGTATCACAGTTGACTTTGTACAAGATAACCATTCAGGATCGCATTGTAACGTTTTAAGAGGGCTTCATTATCAGATCAAGCAGGCGCAGGGAAAGTTAGTTCGGGCAATTGTTGGGGAAATATTTGATGTGGCTGTAGATTTAAGAAAGAATTCGCCAACTTTTGGCAAGTGGATTGGTGAAGTGCTTTCAGCCAAGAAAAAGCAGCTCTTATGGATCCCACCAGGATTTGCTCATGGTTTTTTTGTGCTTTCTGATTGGGCAGAAGTACATTACAAAGCTACTGATTATTATGCACCCCAATGGGAAAGAACCATCCGCTGGGATGACCCAGAAATTGGAATAAATTGGCCATTATTGGAAGGGGAGCCTCCTGAACTTTCACTGAAGGATGCAAATGCACCTTTGCTAAAAGATGCGGAAGTTTTTGATAATTAATAAATTCAATTAGGCTAAAGGAAGTTTTATGAAAAACGTATTGGTGACTGGTGGAGCAGGATTTATTGGTTCTAACTTTATTCACTACCTCTTGGAAACTGACTCTGAGGTTCGTATCGTAAATTTGGATGCACTAACCTATGCTGGCAGCCTTGAGAACTTAAAAAACCTGCCCAATTCAGAGAGACACACATTTATTCAAGGAAATATTACGGATCGTGTGCTCCTTGATCAAATCATGGATACACAGCACATAGATACAATCGTTCATTTTGCAGCTGAATCTCATGTGGATCGCTCCATTGTAAATCCCGGCGTTTTTGTTGAGACAAATGTGGTTGGAACATTCACTTTGCTAGAAGCAGCTCGTAGAGCTTGGCTGGTGGAAAAAAAATATCCTCTGGAAACAGTACGCTTCCACCACGTTTCAACAGACGAGGTTTTTGGCACTCTATCTCGAGAGGATCCACCCTTTGAGGAATCGACCCCATATGCACCTCGCTCTCCCTATGCAGCTTCAAAAGCCTCCAGTGATCATTTTGTGAGGGCTTACTATACCACTTATGGACTGCCGATTACCATCAGCAACTGCTCAAATAACTACGGACCTCGACAATTTCCTGAAAAATTAATCCCGTTAATGATCTTAAATGCACTAAATGGAAAACCATTGCCGGTCTATGGCGATGGTATGCAAGTGCGTGATTGGTTGTATGTGAATGATCACTGCGAGGCGATCTGGAAAGTTGTGACCCAAGGCAAAGTAGGTGAAACCTACTGCATTGGTGGTGATAACCAACCACCTAATATCGAAATAGTCAAAAAAGTTTGCACTATTATGGATGAGTTGCAGCCAAACTCAGCTTTCACGCCCCATCAACAGCTCATTACTTATGTAACGGATAGACCTGGGCATGACAGGCGTTACGATATCAAGATTGACAAGATTGGATCAGAGTTAGGATGGGAGCCAAGTTATGATCTTGATGCGGGTTTGCGGCTAACTATCCAATGGTACTTAGATAATCCGGATTGGGTGGATGCGATCATTAAACAATCGGACTATAATGCCTGGGTCCAGAAAAATTATCAAGAAAGGAAAGGATAAGCGATGAAAGGAATTATTTTAGCTGGCGGCAAAGGAACACGCCTATATCCTCTGACCATGGCGGTTAGCAAGCAGCTTCTGCCTGTCTATGACAAGCCGATGATCTATTATCCCCTTTCAATGTTGATGTTGGCGGGTATTCGTGAAATATTGGTCATTACCACCCCTGAAGATCAAGCCCAATTTCAACGCTTATTGCGCGATGGATCTCAATGGGGAATCCATTTTGAATATGCTATTCAAACAGAGCCTCGAGGCTTAGCAGATGCTTTTATTGTAGGAAAGGAATTTTTACAGGGCGAAGGCGCTTGTTTGATTCTGGGTGATAATATTTTCTTTGGACATGGCATGCCCGAGATATTACGACAATCTGCTAACCTTACGAAGGGTGCAGTGGTCTTTGCCTATCCTGTCCGCGATCCGGAGCGTTATGGGGTGGTGGAATTTGATGAAACAGGTAAGGCAATTAGCCTTGAAGAAAAACCTAAGCAACCACGTTCCAAATTTGCTGTGCCAGGAATTTATTTTTATGATTCTAGTGTTGTTCCATATGCAGAAGCATTGAAACCCAGCCCCCGCGGAGAAATTGAAATTACAGATTTGAATAAACGCTACTTAGACGAAGGCAATCTTAATGTCAAGATTCTAGGGCGTGGGGTTGCCTGGTTGGACGCTGGAACTCATGAATCTCTACTTCAGGCATCCATGTTTGTTCAGGCTGTTGAAGATAGGCAAGGTATGATGATTTCCTGTATTGAGGAAATTGCCTATCGTATGGGGTATATTGATAAGCAACAACTGCGCGCCTGCGCTCAAGAGTTGGCAAGTAATGGTTATGGTCAATATTTATTAAGGTTTTTGGATGATTTAGAGGCGGAATGAAGATTCTTACATTTGCGAAAAGCGGTCAACTTGGTTGGGAATTAGAACGCACACTTGCTTGCCTCGGTAAAGTAATAGCCTTAGACTATCCAGAAGTGGACTTTACAAAACCAGAGACTTTATCTGATCTTGTCGCCCAAATCGAACCTGATATTATTGTCAATCCAGCTGCATATACCGCTGTGGATAAAGCTGAAAGCCAACCAGAGATTGCCTACCTGATAAACAGGGATGCAGTAGCTATTTTAGCCAAAGAAGCGGCAAAACGTCAGATTCCTTTTATTCATTATTCTACAGATTATGTATTTGATGGTAAAAAAGGAAGCTCATATTTTGAGAATGATACACCTAGCCCTTTAAGTGTATATGGCGAAAGTAAACTTGCTGGAGAACGGGTGGTATTAGATACTGGTGCAGCTGGTATTATCCTGCGTACAAGCTGGGTATACTCAATGAGACAAGGTGGATTTGTTAGCAAAGTGCTTAGTTGGGCACGTCAGCAAGAGGTGATACGTGTTGTCGATGATCAGATTAGCGGTCCTACTGCTGCACGCATGCTAGCTGAAGCGACAGCCTTGATGATTGCAAAAGCAAATTCAGATTCTTATCATTACTTTGCCAAACGCGCAGGATTGTATCATCTGGCAGGCGAAGGTTCTTGTAGTCGTTTTGAGTGGGCTAAGGCAATCATTGAACTGGATCCGAGAAAAGAAGAGCAGAAAGTAAAAGAAGTCCTGACGGCAAAAAGCTTTGAATTTCCCACCCCGGCTGAGAGGCCAATGGTATCAGTCCTGTGTTGTGATAAATTTGAAGAAGTATTTGGGTTAAGGCTTCCATACTGGGAAAAAGCACTGAGAATGGCGATGGAAATAAGTTAGAGAAAATAATCTTATCATGGGTCCGGATATTTTGTAAAAATTTATTAGATTTATATCTTAAATCGACAGGGATACACCCAATAATTTTAAGATTCCGGTAATTTTCGTATTAGTTTATAGATTTCAACCTGATTTTCACTAAATTTTAATTCATACTCAAACAAATTTAAAATCCGAAGAGGGGCATTGGGGTCAATAAGATATTCATAGTGATCAGAGACAAAATAATTATTTAATAGATTGGAGTTACTAAGCTCATCAATTACAGGGTCAATATTGTAGAAGTCTCTTTTTGAAGAAAAAGAGAGAATAGGCGCTTGCCACCAGCCGGTTCCATATACTTTTGATTCTTCAGGAAGATTCTGGATGTAGTCTCCCGCGGTTAAGTAAGAGTTCTTTAAATCAGAGTTTTTGAAACTAATTATGAAATGTTGATATTTTATAAATCTGGTAATTGACACGAAAATTAATAAAACAGTAATAGATAAGGATAATATCTTAGTAAATGAAACAAAATGATCTTTCTTTTTTTTATTAGTGCTTTTTGTGATTAATTTCGGTAAATAAAATAAAATAATTGGAATACAAATTTCAGCCAGGTAAACTCCATTTATTATTCTTCGAAACATGGCTTTCTGTGAAGGCGTAATTAACAACCACCATCCAAAATAAGAAAGTGTAATAATAATTATGGTTAAAATTTCAACTGGTGGATTTTGGCTATCAACATTGTATCTTGAAGCATTTTTATTCAAAAAGAGGGAAAGACTCAACAATATAAAACTTAATAGAATAAAACTTAGAATGAATAAGATAAACCAGACAGGTATGTCGGTATTAATTGAAAGGTTGGTAAGATGGTTTTGAAGTTTATTAATCAGTCCGGGTGTATCTTCGTAAGTAGAAATTACCCCTGCTTGGGCAGCGATGGATTTTGACATATCCTTCCACCAAAGGATATATGCACTTTTACCCAATGCCATTAATTTAACAACCTCGAAAATAACCACTGGTATTGTAATACCTAAAAGGAAACTGCCCAAAAACCTCAAGATTTCCGTCATTTTCCACTTTTTTATGGAGAACAACAAGATTATTGTCAATGCAAACGCAGGAATTGAAATTAAGAGCACTGTCTTTGTAAGGATGCTCAGTCCTAGAAACATGCCTGATAGAATCAACTGCTGAGGTTTATGTAGAGTTAAATATTTGTGAAAAAATATCAACGAAAACAAAAAGAATGTTAGGGCAGGAAGTTCTCCATAAAGACTGAATGCATGATAAAAAAGTTGTCGAGTACTACTAAACATAAGAAACGCTAATAATACATAGATAAAATCTAGATTCAGACAAGATTTGAGATAATAGACCAACGCAAAGACAAAAAATAGAGCATAAATAAGATTAATAAGTAACCCTGCTTCAAATGACTCTCCAAAAATCAAAAATGAAATGGCTACTAACCCTGTTACAGGTGTTCCTGTTTGGATTCGATAATCAAAAAAATTGTAGCCGCTGTACACATTGTTATTGGAATCGAATAGACTGTGAACAGCTAATGCATTCATAGCTCCATCAAAAGAAAATGTGGACGTTTTAACAACAGAAATGCACTTAACAAGAAATAACCCAAAGAAAGCAACAAAAATGATGTAAAGCAAATAAGTCATTACATCCGGTATCATATTTTTTGTTTTGTTATTGTTTATTAACATCTCGCTTACATAATAAAACGTTGAAATTTTTAAATAACTGAGATTATTGACAAACAAAATAGTCGTCAAGTACAACCATTAGATTATACATTAATAAAATTTTTAGACTGAAATTATAAAATTTACTCGGAGATTATTATTTTTGGTGTTTATAAACAATCGTGCAATCTTCGCATTTATCCTAATTGAAATTTTTACTCCCTTTCTGTCAATAATTTAAACAGTCATCTTATTTTTTCAATTTCCCATTGAATCAGAAATAAGCATTAAGAGAGAGTCCATAATTTAATTTAAGCTTGAGTAATTGTACCCAAGGTTTGTACTGATCACCTCCATGAAGTAAAGAAATTGAGCCTGAATTGGGTTGATAAACTGGATTGGGTTTTCTCTAACTCTGTCTTTGGAGGGCTCCTTTTAGGATTGGTTTTGCAACCTTTATTATGATTGGGTCTCTCCTCTTTTGTCTATCCCTTTTCTATGGATATTTGATACTGTAACACAACAGTCATCGACAATATTTAGGAAGTATCAAGAATGATATAATGATATTTGTTGAATGCTGTTCAGTAATCAGTTTTAGTAAGGTTGTTACAAACCAAATATTTTAAGGAGAGAAAAATGTCAAGAAAAGTAAGTATTTTGTTAGTTGTATTACTCTTAGGTGTTGCTGTATTAAGTGCATGCAAGACCACCGAAGAGGTCATCACTGACACTGAACTTAATGTTCTCTGCACCCCACAGGAACAATGGTGTCAGGGTATGAAGCAAGAGTTTGAAGCCAAGTATGGAATTACCGTGAACTATGTTCGTATGTCTTCAGGTGAAGCCTTGGCACGTATTGAAGCTGAAAAAGACGCTCCCACTTTCGATATCTGGTGGGGTGGCCCGATCGACAGCTTTGTTTCCGCCAAAGGGAAGGGTCTTCTTGAGCAATATGACTCCCCAAATTTCAAAAACATCCGTGAACCAGAAAAGATGAAGGATTCAGATAATTATTGGGTGGGTGTATATGTTGGCAGTTTGGGTTTTGCTACCAATGCGAATTGGCTTGCAGAACATCCTGGCGTAGAAGCCCCCAAGTCTTGGGATGATCTATTGAAACCTGAATTTACTGGACAGGTTATGGTTGCTCACCCCTCTACCTCAGGCACTTCTTATACAGCCCTCGCAACTGTTTTACAAATTCGCGGTGAGGAAGCTGGTTGGGAATATATTAAGAAGTATGCCGGTCAGGTTTCTCA